>DASWYF010000047.1 GCA_036405135.1 Verrucomicrobiia bacterium
AGCAGTGCAAGCCCAACCGTCCGTGCTCTTCAGACCCCAAACCTCCCGCGAGGCCAAAACGCGCTCAACAAACCGGGCGTGTCGTTCTTTGGATGCGATGGCGAGGTCGAGCATACCGGTGGTGTGATGTGGCCTAACGACCCAAGCTCAGCGACCCGGCACACGGGACGCAATGATTGCAAACCGTGGCGTCATGCCGGGTTCGCTGCAGCGCCTGGTTAGGCCACGTTCCAGTGAATCGGTGCATGGCGATACTGCTCAGGAAGCTCGGCCTTGGCGGTCGCAATCGAATCATAAACCTGATCTTGTTGGCACTCCCACTGACTGTCGCAACTGAACCGATAAATCTCCGGTGAACCATCATACCGACAAAAAGCCAAACCGTGGATGACCGCAGCGATGCTGCCGTCGGTGCATGGAACGCTACCGAATGGTGCATCCGACCATGCCCACTCCAAAACGAGCGCGTTGTCTATGTGGGATGGAGGGTGCATGGCGTGTGCAGTGGCCTAACGACCCAAGCTCAGCGACCCGGCGCACGGGACGCAATGATTGCAACCGCGACGCCCCCGCCGGGTTCGCTGCAGCGCATGGTTAGGCATTTCGGGTAACAACTGTGCCGGCAATAAAATCATGCAAAGCTCGCCGTTTCTCGTTCGTCGCCATCGTGATGATCTCCAACAAAAACCAACCCATGCTGGCCCACATGAGTATCTGCCCGGGCAACGAACTGATCTCTGCACCGGAGACATACTTACCTGCGAGAACCAAGTAAATGAGATAGGCCAGTGAGAGCGTGTTCAAGATTATGTATCCGATGTCGCGGAGAAAAGCTTGGCGAAATGTCGGTATCCGCTCTTCTGAGACATCCAGCACCTTAATCTTCATTGCCATTTTGCCGAGCGTCTGCCCGTAGCGAGAATGGAGAAGGACGCTGTAAAGCCAGTACGACGAATAGATAATGCCGCTCCAAATAATGATTATGGCCGGGGGGCGCTCCGGCGCTGACAGAAACGAATCCACGAACGACAGCGGAAGAAACACCAAGCCGTCGATAAATCCGGCGCAGAAGCGAGGCCAAAACGTCTGATACTTTTCCATACGATAGTGAGCGAGAAATGCCTAACATTGTACTATACCGCAAAGTGTCGGTACTATTGGATATTGGCTTGGTTGACTGGTTGGAGCAGTGTATGCCTTGGACATGTGGGCAAGTTGAAGTTTGTATGAGTATTTTGTCAAATAAAAACACCGCGCGGCAGGTGGGCGGACAGAGTTTTGTGCCGAATCCGAAGTTGCGGCTGCGGGAGCAGGTGCGGGAGGTGATGCGGTTCAAGCATTATGCGGTGCGGACAGAGGAGACTTATTGGGGGTGGATGAAGCAGTTCATCGTGTTTCATGGGAAGCGGCATCCGCGAGAGATGGGGGCGGGGGAGGTGCATGAGTTTTTGACGTGTCTGGCGGTGGAGCGGCGGGTGGCGGTGGCGACGCAGAACCAAGCTTTGAACGCGTTGGTGTTTTTATACGGGGAAGTGTTGCATCAGCCGTTGGGGCAGTTGGCGGTGTTCGAGCGGCCGCAGCGGCCGGCGCGGTTGCCGGTGGTGCTTTCGGCGGGGGAGGTGCAGCGGTTGTTGGCGGGGGTGGGGATGAGGTATGGGTTGGTGGTGCGGTTGTTGTATGGAACGGGGATGCGGGTGATGGAGGGGTTGCGGTTGCGGGTAAAGGATGTGGATTTTGAGCGGGGGCAGATCGTGGTGCGGGATGGCAAGGGGGCGCGGGACCGGGTGACGGTGTTGCCGGAGTCGTTGCGGGGTGAGTTGCGGGAGCATTTGGCGCGGGTGCGGGTGGTGCATGGCGGAGATGTGGCGGCGGGTTTTGGCCGGGTGTTTTTGCCGGGGGCGTTGGCGCGGAAGTATCCGGGGGCGGAGCGGGAGTGGGGTTGGCAGTGGGTGTTTCCGGCAGAGCGGCGGGCGCGTGATCCGGAATCGGGGGTGGAGCGGCGGCATCATTTGCAGGAGGAGAATGTGCAGCGGGCGGGGTTGGTGAAGCGGGTCTCGCCGCATGTGTTGCGGCATTGCTTTGCCACGCACTTGCTGGAGAGCGGCTATGACATCCGGACGGTGCAGGAGCTTTTGGGGCACAAGGATGTGAGGACGACGATGATTTATACGCATGTGATGGTGAAGCCGGGTTTGGGGGTGAGGAGTCCACTGGATGGGGCGGGTCGTACCCTCGAGCCTATCGGGGAAAGTGGCGCGTAGGGCTACAGTTGGGGAAGTCGCATGTCTCAGGTTTCAGGTCGGCAACCGTGAACGGCGCATGATGCGCGAAAGGTGAAATTTTCAACCGAATGGGGTCAGGGGAAGGGGGAAAGAAGTTTCAAGTTTTCAGAGAGAAGAAGGGCCGCAAGAAAGCGCAAAAGACGCAAAAAGAGGAGCAGAATTACGATTTTGGATTTACGATTTACGAGGAAAGGCAGAGGGGAGCGACCGCGAAACATGCGAACAGGAAGAGGAGCAGTGGGGGATGAGAAATGCGAGTTACGTGGAATGAGGTTTTTGGATGTTCTTGTTGCGGAAAAGGTTGGGCTTCTTTCACAAATTTTAGCGAAAAGTGGTGGTTTTCTTGCGGGTTTTGTGGGATGAATTTAGGTGCTGGCAGCTCGCTGCTGGTAAAGGAAGGGCTGACAAGCCGGTTACGTGTTTCTGGTTTTGAGTTTCGAGTTAGGGACACGGAAGGCTGAAATCCCCGCTGAATGGTTCGATGGAATCGTTTTGGCAATTCCTTATGGAAGCATCAGGAGATGGCCGAAGTGAGAAGGGCGAGGTCCGAAAGGAAAAGCGACTTTCTCGTTTGGAGTCTCTGATCTGAAGTTCGGTGGGGCAGTTGTGAAAAAAGTTTGGGCTCGTCAGGAGCCTCGCCCTACCGAGCTGGGTAGGATCTGTGGGTGTATCGGGCGCTGGATCGGGGCTCGTAAGCTGGAGGGGGAACGGGACGTCGGTGGGCGTAGGATTATTTATGTCTCACCGGGGAATCCCTAGGCGGGGCAAGGTTCGAGGTGAGAAGGGCGAAGGCCGAAGGTCGGCTTCCTATCAAACTGCGAATCTAGCCAGCCAAAGTACTCACTGCGGAACCAGCCGGGTCAAGGACGGCATCAGAGTCTGGCCTCCCTGTGAGGAGGAGCCATAGGCCAGATACATCAACAGGGGTCGGATGGTTTCATTGCTCTTTGACATAGTTCCGTAGCCATCCAAGGGATGGAGTGGGAAGTTTTCAGTGTTCAGTTTTCAGAGGAACACGAAAGCCGAAGATTCTGCCTTTGCTCTAGATTCAAAGCGTCGAGGACGAGGACGAAGGACGAAGGACGATTGGGTGGTGTTGGAGTGGCTGGCGAGGGTCGGATTCGGATTGGTGTGGACTGATAGCTAGAGTGCCGCAGGACAGGATGCTATCGCGGAGTGTCACGCTGAACGGATCGGGCGGAAGGCGGCTCCGGGGGAATGAATTAATTTACGATTTGGGAAGGACGATTTACGAGTCGCTCTTGTTTCCAGGTTCCGGCTGTTGGTTGGTGAAAGCCGCGAGGTTTAGTTAGGGACCGGGGTCGAAGTTCGACTTCCATACCGGTTCTTACCGGATTGGTTAGAGCCGCGGTGGCGGCTGAGGTGGGGACTGCCGGCAGGATTCCGGCAGCACGTTGGTTCTGCCTCATTATCCCGCAGCCAGGGGACGGCTACAGTTAAGGGTGGTTAGTTCTGCCTCATCACTTCGGCAGCTACGGGGCTGGAAAATGTGGTGTTTTCTGCCGCTTGCAAAAAGGCGGGGAATCGTTAGTGTTTGCGGCTCATTGCGCTTTCAACGGGCGCGATGTGACCAATAACAACGGGTTAGCGATGGCACTTATTGTCCAAAAATATGGCGGCACTTCGGTCGGCAATACCGACCGGATCAAGAACGTCGCCCGGCGCGTGGCGGAATATCGCAAACGCGGTGATCAGATCGTCGTCGTCGTCTCCGCGATGAGCGGGGTGACGGATAATCTCATCAAGCTCTCCAAAGAGATCATGCCGCTGCCGAGTGAGCGGGAGATGGATATGCTCCTGGCGACGGGCGAGCAGACAACCATCGCGCTCGCGGCTATGGCGCTCCACGCGATCGATATCCCGGCCGTGTCCCTCACGGGCGCGCAGGCGGGCATCGTGACGGACGGCATGCATAGCAAGGCTAAGATCCAGAACATCTCGCCGAAGCAGGTGCATGCGCTGCTCGATGCGGGCAATGTGGTCATCGTGGCCGGTTTCCAAGGCCAAACCTCGGATGGTCACATCACGACGCTGGGTCGCGGCGGTTCTGATCTTACGGCGATCGCGCTGGCGGGTGCGTTGAAGGCCGACCTTTGCCAGATTTATACGGATGTGGACGGCGTTTATACGACGGATCCGCGCATCGTTCCGAATGCGAGCAAGCTGCAGGAGATTGCCTACGATGAGATGTTGGAACTGGCGGGTGCCGGGGCCAAGGTGATGCAGTTGCGCTCGGTGGAATTTGCCAAGAAATTCGGTGTAGTGTTTGAAGTTCGCTCCAGTCTTAACGACAACCCAGGTACGATTGTGAAAGAGGAAACAGCAGCCATGGAAGGCGTCGTCGTGCGCGGCGTCGCTCTCGACAAGAATCAAGCCAAGGTCACGCTGGTGGCCGTCCCGGATAAACCGGGTGTGGCCGCCAAGATCTTCAAGGCGTTGGCCGATGCCGCCGTGAACGTGGACATGATCGTGCAGAACGTCAGCCACGGCGCAGGCAAGCCCGCCACGGATCTTTCCTTCACCGTGGAGAAGGCGGATCTCTTGAAGGCGCAGAAGGTTATCACGGCGTTGAAGGCCGATGTGGGCTATGGCGACGTGATCAGCGATGAGAGCGTGGCGAAGGTGTCGATCGTAGGCGTCGGCATGCGCAGCCACTCGGGTATCGCCGCGCGGATGTTTGATACGCTGGCGACCGAAGGCGTGAACATCCAGATGATCTCCACGAGCGAGATCAAGGTGTCCGTGATCATCAGCCTGGACAAGGGCGAGAGCGCGTTGAAGGCGTTGCACAAGGCATTCATCGGCTAAAAGCAGCCAACATACTATTGTGAAAGGCCGGTCACAATCGTGTGACCGGCCTTTTGTTTTCAGAGAGAACGGTGGAGATTTTTGCAATAAAGTTGAGAATGGAACGGTTTCGGCTATCTTCACTGCGATCAATTGAATCCATTCTACCTATGAAACTTCGTCCCTTACTGGCTTTGACTTCGGCCTTGATCTTGAGTGTCGCCACTTCGGCCCATGCGCAGTTCGCGGGAGGCCGTGGTGGTGGTGCTGGCGCAATGCCCGGCAGCAATCCAGCGCTTGCCAAAGTGTTCGGCAAGAACACCGCATTCTCCGCGAAGGCAGACCTGAAAGTATCGGACGCAGCGGGCAAGGAAACGATGAGCGGCGAGATCAAGTATGCGTTTCTGGAGGGGAGCACCTATTGGGGAATGGACATGAGCCAGATGAAGAGCGCCCAGATCCCGCCGCAAGCCGCCGCCAGCATGAAGCAGATGGGCATGGCCGAGATGGTCATGGTCAGCAAGGCAGGGGCCAAGACCGCGTTGCTCGTCTATCCTGGCATGAATGCCTACGCCGAAATGCCGGTGCCTGCCGAGGCTGCTGGTGATTCCAAGGCCGACATCAAGACCGAGGCCGTGGGCGAAGAAACGGTGAACGGCCATAAGTGCAAGAAGAACAAAGTCACCATCACTGAGAACGGCAAAACGCAGACGCTGTTCACATGGAACGCCACGGACCTGAAAGATTTCCCGGTGCGCGTGGAAGTGCCCGATAACGGCAACGGCAAGGTGCAGATGGATTACAAGGACATCAAACTGGAAAAGCCCGATGCGAAGCTCTTCGAAGCACCAGCGGGTTACACCCGTTATGATAATGTCCAAGCCTTGCTGCAAGGTGAGATGATGAAACGCATGGGTGGCGGCGCTGGTGGCTTCCCCAAAGCTCCGTGAGCCGATGACCGCCACACGGTCTAAAAGAATGATGCTCCGTCCGTTTTCATTCTACTTGGTTTTGTTTTGGGCGCTGCTGGTCACCCGACCGGTCAGCGCCCAAAACATCGATGCCCTCGGGCGGCAGGTGCCTTGGGTAGCCGCAGCGTTGTCGGAGTTCCTGAGTGATTCGCGTGCCTTCGTTGCCCGGCTGGAAGTGCAAGTCCCCGGTGATGCCGGTGAGAAGCCTGCTAAATTGCCCTTCACCATCGTCATGGATGAAGGCCAGCTGCGTCTCGATCTGAAGTTGTCTGAGGTCACTTCGGATCTGATGCCCGCCGAATTTCTCACCCCCTTGAAGCAAGCCGGGTGGGAACGCGTGATGTTGCTCTACCATCCTAAAGCGAGCACCCGGCTCGTCGTGCCCGCTGAGAAAGCCTATGTGGAATTCCCCAAAGATACCAACGGCCCCAGCAAGATGGAAAATGACGCCGCGCAAAAGCTCGGTGTCATGGAGAAAAAGCTCTTGGGTATCGAATCCGTAGACGGTCACCCCTGCCGTAAATACCGTCTCACCGGCAAAGCGGGTCAAGAAATCGAAGAAGCTTACGTTTGGGAAGCCACGGATTTGAATACATTACCGATAAAGCTATTTGTGAAGGCTGATGGGCAGGTATATAATTTCCAATTGCGACAAGTAAAACTGGGCAAGCCGGACGCCCGCCTCTTCACCGTCCCAAAAGAGTATCGTAAAGCAGGCAGCGCTCAGGAACTTGTTGCGGGCGTGCTATTTAAGTCAATCGGTTCCGGTAAGTCTCCTTTTACGTTATCGGAATAAAAAAGAACGGGCACCGCCACCGGTGCCCGCCCAACCAACCAACCTATTTCCAACCAAACCAACTAACGGTAAGGTTGACGCTGCATCCTCGATTTTCATTCAAAAATTGTTCTCAGCGGACAATTTTTCCTAAAACTTTCCCATCCAATTTCTGCAATTTACTCATTTGCAGGATTTTCCATTTATCTGGAAGTGGGGTTAGATTAGCGTCATCTGCCATGCGCATTCAGAATCTGAATCCTGACCGCAACATTGGGGCCAGTTCGTGGTTCGTCGAGTTTGAGAACCACAACCTGCTGCTCGATGCCGGTACGCACCCTAAACTTGAGGGGCGCGCCTCCCTCCCGCTCTACAATCTGGTGCAGGACAAGGAGCTGGACGCCATCGTCCTCAGCCATTGCCACCACGACCACGTCGGCTCCCTGCCCGTCGCCTTGCAGCACTTCCCGAATGCGCACGTGCTCATGACCGAGCTGAGCTACTTCCTCGTGGAACGCGTCCTCCACAATTCCGTCAACGTGATGATGCGTCAGCGCGAGGAACTCGGCATCCGCGAGTATCCGCTCTTCTCGCACGATTACGTGGACGAGATCGCCTCCCTCTTCCAAGGCTTCAAATACAATCGCGAAGTGGAATGGGGCGCCTTTCAAAAAACGCGCTCGGGCTTCACCTCACCCACATTGGAATTTTACGATGCCGGTCACACCTTGGGCTCCGCTGGTGTGATGGTCCGTGGTGCGAAGGAAACGCTCTTCTTCACCGGTGACGTCTGCTTCCAAGATCAAACGATTCTGAAAGGCGCGCGCTTCGAAGATGTGAAGGCCGATGTGCTCATCATGGAGACGACGCGCGGTAATCGCGAAGTCCCCGCCGGTCTCACACGCGCCTCGGAATTGGCGCGTCTCGCCGAGGCGATCATCCGCGTGCAAGAACGCAAAGGTTCCGTGCTGCTGCCCACCTTCGCACTCGGCCGCACGCAAGAGATGCTCGCGTTCCTCGCCTTGCTCATGAAGGAAGGCCGCTTGCGCAATCAGCCCATCTACATCGGCGGCTTGGGCCGCGTCTTCACCGAGATCTACGACCTGGAAGCGCACCGCACGCATCGCAGTCATAGCAACCTGCAACTGCGTGAAGCGTTGAATCTCACCGTGCTCGATCGCAAGCAGATCGATAAAATGAAGAACACCGGTGGGCGCATCTACGTGGTCACGGCGGGCATGATGAGCGAAAACACTGCCGCCCATGATCTCGCCGCGCGCATGGCGGGTGATGAGAACCACGCCATCTTCTTCGTTGGTTACACCGATCCCGAAACACCTGGTGGCCGCATGCGTGTGGCGAAGAAAGGCGAAACGTTTCTGTTCAGCCCCAGCGCCGGTGAAGTGACGCTGAACTGCGAGATGGACGCCTTCGACCTCACCGCCCATGCGAATCGTGATGAACTCCTCGACTTCGTAGGCCGCGTAGAACCGCGCACCGTGATCCTGGGTCACGGCGATGACGACGCTCGCGCCTGGTTCGCCCAAGCCATCGCGCAACGTCACCCGAAGATCAAAGTGCTCCAGCCCGGTCCCGGTGAAAGCGTGGAAGTGTGATGGGCAAAGCCCACAGGGCTTGCCCATAGTTCACCAAAAATTGTCAACTCCTTGGCTGCATGCACTCTGCATGAACGCTGGTGAACGTTCTCTTGTCATAGCCATCACACATGGTGATGACTGTGAATAGAAAACGCCGCTCAGGCAGACCAGCTACTTGGTCTGTAGTCTTGGCGTTTTGGCTGGTCCTCGCCCAATTTCAATGGCTTGCACCACTTTCATTTGCCGGATTCGCTTGGATTGATGGTGAACATCATGTGGATTTAGGGATGTCGGCGGATGGCTACCAGATGGTTCTCAGCCATGAAGCGCATGTCGCGCGCGGCTCCCAATACTCGTGCTACCATCAACATTGTCTGATGGACAAATTGCTGGTCGCCTTTGCGAATCCCGCTTCCAGCAAGGAAGCAGATCACAGCTTCTCATTTCACAACCTTGACCAGTCAGAAGATAGCAAACACCTAAAAGCACCAGCAGAAGCCTCATCACCTGAGATCCCATTATCAGCCTTATTCTTCTTCATGGAGACGCCAGCACCTTTGATGGCGATGAATCTCAGGCCCCATCTCCATCCTTTCACTCGGCCTCCTCCTGCCTCGATCGTCGATAGCACCTTCATCCGTCACACTGTTCTGATCATCTGAGATAACCGTTGTTTCCGCCCCGGTATGGCAATGGCGTTTACGGGCCTCCATGTCGTCCGGATTCCTCACCAGCAAGGCATTCCTTAACCCGGGATGTCAGCCCGTCGATGATAGAAACAATTCAGATATGTGACGGCTATGAACAAGATAAATGCTTTTATTTCGCGGCATCCGCGGCTGCTTCTCCCTTTGACCAATGCGGGTCTCTTGATACTTCTTTTCACCTTTTTGCGCGCTTCCCTGGCTCTTTCGTTTCCACCGGCCACCGCCATCTCAAAAGCTGATTGGTTACAGGCCTTTCTGGTCGGCCTGCATATCGATCTGGCCATAGGGGCCATTGTGACCCTTCCACTGATGTTATGGAGCACTATCGGCACAAAGAAAAACTGGAGTGAAGGCTGGAGAGGGAAATTTCTGACATGCGCGTTTACCATCGGCTGGAGCCTGTTGACGTTTATGCTCATCACGGAAGGTTTCTTCTTCGAGGAATTTCAGTCCCGCTTCAACACCGTGGCTGTCGATTACCTTATCTACCCGCACGAAGTTTTTGTGAACATTTGGGAAAGCTACCACGTTGTCTGGATCATAGTATCGTGCCTGCTTTTGGGAGCAGGCGCAGCCGCTATCACCCTTCGCACCAGCAAAACTAGCTGGTCAGTTTCCAAAGACTATCGCTCCGCAGCCTTGTGGTTCGTCATCACCATCCTACTAGGCTTCAGTGTCGGTCGTTCGGAAAGCCACGTCTGCGAGGAACGATCGGTGAATGAACTCGCCAGTAACACCTTCTCCTCTCTTCTCTACGCTGCCTCCACTCGCAATCTCGATTACGCCGCATTCTATCCGACCATGGATAGATGTGCTGCCTTCCGGCGCACCAAGCGTCTCTTGGTCGAGCCGGGAGAGGAATACACCGGCAATTCGGACGACCTCTGGCGTCATGTAGCAGGCGATCCCAGCCGCCCCAAGCTCAACGTCTGCCTCTTGCTGGAAGAAAGTCTTGGCTCCGAATTCTGGGGCGCCCTGGGTCGCAAAGAACCATCTCTCATGCCGCAGATGGATGAAATCGCCACCAAGGAAGGATGGCTGTTCGATAACATCTATGCTGATGGCAATCGCACCATCCGCGGCTATGAAGGTGTCTTCAGCAGCTTTCCGCCGTTACCCGGTGACTCGATCGTGGCCCGTGACCGCACGAAAGATGTCGAGACCATCGCTCAAGTTTTGGACCGCGATGGCTACGAGACCATGTTCGTTTACGCCGGACGCGGCGTCTTCGACGGCACTGGGAAATTCGCGCAAGATAACGGCTGGAAACATTTTCTCGAACTCAAAGATTTCAAGGACCCAGCCTTCACGACCGTCTGGGGTGTTTGCAATGAAGACCTATATGACCGTCTGCTCATAGAGATGCGTCAATATCACGACGCCGGAAAACCTTTTCTCATGACGAGCATGTCCGTCTCGAATCACAAACCATATTCTTATCCGGCCGGACGCATTCCCGAAGCGCCGAACCGGACACGCACCAACGTCGTGAAATACACAGATTATGCGCTGGCGAAATTCTTCGAGAAAGCAAAGCGCGAACCTTTCTGGAAGGATACGATCTTCGTCGTTGTGGGAGATCATGGAGCCCGCGTTTACGGCAGCCAAACCATCCCCATTCGTTCCTACGAAATCCCCTTTTTAGTTTTGGGCCCTGCCGTGGCAGACAGTCCCCAACGCATCTCCACACTCGGTTGCCAGATGGATGTTATGCCTACCGTCCTGGGCATGATCGGTCGCCCCTATGACACCACATTCTTTGGACACGATTTGTTGAAGACCCTTCCCGGCACCGAAAGGGTTCTGTTAAACCACAATCGTTCCGTCGGCATCTATCAGGACGAACGCCTTGTAGTCTTCAACCTTAATCGCAAAGTGGAATATTTCGCCGGCAACCCCAAATGCGGGCAGATGAAACCCGTTCCCACTCCCGATGAGAAAATGAAAGAACTCGAGGACGATGCCACAGCCATATACCAATCCGCAGATGATCTCTACATGAACCGGCGTTTCACCTGGCATGTCAGGAAGGATTGACGCATACAGGGCTTGCCAAGCGCCCGTTCCTTCCCATTCTCTTCCGCGAACATGAACACCGGCACAGACAAGCTCTACTACAAGCGCTCACATTTCGTGACGCACATGCCGGTGGACTATCTCTACAGCCCGTCACATTGCTGGATCGCCAAGACGGATCGCGAGGGCGTCTGGCGCATCGGCCTCACCAAATTCGCCACCCGCATGCTCGGCGAGATGGTCGATCACGGCTGGGAAATCCAGCCCGGCGGCAGCGTGAAACCCGGTCAGATCGTCGGCTGGGTGGAAGGCTTCAAAGCCATCTCCGACATCTACTGCATCGCGCAGGGCGAATTCCTCGGCGTGAACCCTGTACTGAAGGAAAAGATCAACCTCATCCACAAAGACTCCTTCGGCACCGGCTGGCTCTACGAAGTGCAAGGCACCCCCGACACCCGCTGCCTCGACGTAAAGACCTACCGCGACCTGCTCGACAAAACAATCGATAAAATCTTGGAGAAACAAAAAGATTCCGAGATCAAGTAGCGAATGGAGCGCCGGTCTCCGACCCGGCTCGAGGATTACCAGCAACGAGTTTTCGAAATCAGCAAGTTGATTTCCCCCTCCGTACTCAACCACTGAAAACCCACTGGTGCGCCAAGGTTACAAAATGGTTCTAAGTAAGCTGCCACATCCGCCCACGATTCTCTACGTAGTCGCCATCTGAATTCATTGGTGATGGGAGTTCTGGTCACTCCCCTGTCTTGCTTGTTTACACAGAAGTAGAGCTCACATCCGTTTATACTCTCAATTCCGCTTAGCTCATGCACGGCAAAGCCGACTCTGCGACCAGAAGCCAAATCGTCTACTGCCTTCGACAGCTCGCTCACTGTTTCCGGACTCCCTGCATAAAGCAAAAGCAGTGGGCAATCCGGTGAGCCTTCATGAAAATACTCAATATTCACTGCTCACTCCTCTCCATCATAATACTCCGCCTTCTGCACCTGCACGACCTTGCGGTTTGGCGTCCCCGCCGCCACCAGCCACTTACCGCTATCCGGATAATAACACCCCTCACCCATCGGATTATCCGCCACGATCAGATAGACAAAATCCTCCGTCCCGCGATTGCTGATCTGATGCGCCTCACCCGGCTTGAACAGAAACGAATCCCCCGCCACCACCTCCGTGAGCCCGCCCTCATCGCGGATCGTCCCCACCCCGGAGATCACCAGATACAACTCCCACTGCTGCGTGTGAAAATGATACGGACACTGCGATGCCCCCGGCGGTATGCGATTCCACTCCAGATCAAACGGATGCCGCTTCAACATATCCGTGGAAGCGATCTCCCGCCCCAACGCCTCCGAGATGCCCTTGTAATACGAGCGATACTTCCCCTTCGGTGAACTATCCTCATTCTCGGGGATAGCCGCTAAATTCACTTTTTGCATACGCTTGGTTTATCCAACGCTATTCCAAATCCTCACGCTTAACCGCGAAAACTACCGTCTCCATCGCCTTAGGAGGGAGACTGATTGTTATCGGACCATTGTCATCCGCTGGCTCAGCCATTCCAACCACCGGTGGACGAGGAGCCCGTGGCGGCTTCAAACTCCCAGATGATTCCGTTTTTGGCGTTCGCTCTTCCTCATTCATAGCTACACCTCATTCACAGTTTCTCCACTCTGCTCCTATCGTCCCCAATAATCAACTCACGCTTCCAACCGCGCTTCATCTTGGACGTATCCGCGCACTACCCTCGAAATGCCAATGGCATTGGAAAACACGGCAACGCTCCACCACCCTCGCCCCTCGGAGGGGAGAGGGCCGGGGTGAGGGGTGCCGGGCTTTCCCATTATCTTTTCTTCGGCCCCTTCTCCCTTTCAAAGTTGAACGTTGGAAGTTCGATGTTGAACTTTTCCCCTCACTTTCCGCCCTCAAAGACTTGACGTCCCAATCCCAAGTGGTAAGACCTCTTACCATGTCCCTGCAAACCATCGAGCGCCCCGCGTCTCTTGTAGAAGAGGTGTGTCGCCAAATCTCTGGCCAGATCCATGATGACGCCTTTTCCAAGGACGGCTGGCTTCCTGCCGAACGCGAATTAGCCGAACGCCTCGGCGTCAGCCGCCCCGTGGTGCGTGAGGCCACCAAACGCCTAGAACTCCAAGGCTTGCTTGAGATCCGCCACGGCGTCGGTATCAAAGTCGTCGATAAACTGCACAAACCGCTCAACGGCTCCGTCGCCCTGCTCATTCCCGATACCGCCGAGCGACTGCGGCAGTTGACCGAAGCGCGACTCCTCCTCGAACCGGGCCTCGCCCGCATCGCCGCCGAAAAAGCCTCCGCTTCCCTGCTGAAAAGCTTACGCCGCAACCTCGCCCGCCAAGCCGCCGCCGATACGAACAGCGAATCCGTCGAAGCCGACCTCGAGTTTCACCGCCTCGTGACCATGGCCGCTGGCAACGAGATTTGCACCCTCTTGCTGGATTCCCTCGCAGACTTGGGTCGCGAAAGCCGCAAGACCACGCTCTCCGCCGTCGGCAATGCCGTCGCCGTCGATCATCACACTCAAATCTTCACCGCCATCGAAACCCGGCAACCGGAAAAAGCGTTCGCTGCGATGAAGATGCATCTCGAAGCCGCCGCCCAAGACATCACCAAAGGCCTGAAACTGCGCAAAGGAAAGGCCACCGCGTGAACATCTTCAAAGCCAGTCTGCGCCAGACTCCGCCGCCCCGTGCTGCCGGCATCTTGCCGGCAGTAAAGCAGCGCCCGACATCACCATCTCGGAGCGCCGACCTCCGGTCCGGCGCGATGATCTTATTGCTCGCCGCAACCATACTCATCCCAAGCGCTTCCCTTTTCGCCGCTCCCATCCCCACCGAACACATCACTTTCTTCGAACAAAAGATCCGCCCCCTCTTGGTCGCCGAATGCTACGATTGCCACAGTGCCCAAGCCAAGAAACTCAAAGGTAATCTGCTGCTCGATTCCCAAGCAGGGTTTAAAAAAGGCGGCGATTCCGGGAAACCGCTCCTCGATACCAGCGCGCCCGAGGCCAGCTTCTTCCTGAAAGTCATCCGGCACGAAATCGAAGATATGGAGATGCCACCGAAGAAAAAGCTTACTCCTGAGCAGATCGCTGATCTGACACGCTGGGTGAAACTCGGCGCTCCCGATCCCCGCACCGGCGTCACCGCCGAAGTGAAGCGCGCCGATAAAACATGGTGGTCCCTCCAAGCCCTCGCCCAAACACCACCGCCCGAAACCAAAGACCTGAAATCTCAAACCGGCAAAGTCACCAAACCCCAACGCACGAAATTCGATTTCAAAGCCTGGCAGACCAGCCCCATCGACCGCTACATCCTCGCCAAACTTGCGGACAAAGACCTGCAACCGAATCCTCCCGCCGAACGCCGCGCCCTCATCCGCCGTCTCACCTACGATCTCACCGGCCTGCCGCCCTCGCCCGAAGAAGTGGACGCCTTCCTCGCGGACAAATCACCGGATGCTTACGCGAAGCTCGTGGATCGCCTGCTCGCTTCGCCGCAATACGGCGAGCGCTGGGGCCGTCATTGGCTGGACATCGTGCGCTTCGGCGAGAGCAACGGCTTCGAACGCAATTTCATCATCGATAACGCCTGGCCCTTCCGCGATTACGTCATCCGTTCTTTCAATGAGGACAAACCCTTCAATCAGTTCATCATCGAACACCTCGCCGGTGATGTCGTGGGTAAAGACCAGCCGGACATCGAGATCGGCACCGCCTTCATGACCATCGGGCCATACGACGACGTGGGCAATCAAGACGCTGTCGCCGCTGCGAACATCCGCGCCGCTACGCTCGATGACATGGTCACCGCCACCGGCTCCGCGTTCCTCGGTCTCACGATCAATTGCGCCCGTTGCCACAATCACAAGTTCGACCCCATCCCCACGGAAGATTACTACCGCATCAAAACCGTCTTCGAAGGCGTGAAACACGGCGCGCGCGTGCTGACAACTTCGGCGAAGCTCAAGGAGAACGCCGACGCTACGAAGCCCTTGAATGAAGAGCGCGAACGTCTGCTATCCGAGAAGGCGAAGATCGAGAAAGAGATCGTCGAACGCGGCAAAACGCTGGTCGTCATCGAGACGCCGCGTCCCGCCCCCAGTCCGCGCCAGACGGATGAATCCTTTGCGCCGTTGCCCGCGCGTCATGTCCGCTTCAACTTCCTCGCCAGCAGCTCCTCCCCGCTCAGCGCCGGTGGCGCCAAGCTGGAAGAAGTGCAAGTCTGGTCCGGCGATCGCAACGTCGCCCTCGCCAGCACCGGCGCCAAAGCCGAAGGCGCGAAGGGGCGTGAAGCAAAAGATTTCGATAACGCCTACGATGTGACCTTGGTGAACGACGGCAAGTTCGGCGCGCGCTGGTTCGTCGGCAATCCTGCGCAACTCACCATCACACTCGCGCAAACAGAAACCATCGATCGCGTCACGCTCTTCAATAATTACACCGGACCGGATGACCGCGTCATCGCCGGAGCCGCTCCTGCCGTCATTGAATACGAAGTGTTCACCTCGCTCGATGGCAAGGAATGGAAACGCGTCGCCGATTCCTTCGACCGCAAAGCCTTCACCCCTGCGCTTGCGAGCGAACGCATCCGCCGCCGTGCCACCACCGAAGACGATCATAAACGCCTGCGTGAATTGAACACCGTCATCGCACAAGTGGATGGTAAACTCCGCGCCATCCCCGCGCTGCCTCAAGTCTGGGTCGGCACCATCACGCAGCCTAAGGATGCCACCGTCGTGCAACGCGGCGGCGATCCCATGAAGCCCGGCGACATCGTAAAACCTTCCAGTCTCAACGTGCTGGAGCGCGTCACTAAGTCCTATGAGCTGGACGCGAAAGCACCCGAGAACGAACGCCGCCTCGCCCTCGCCAAGTGGATCGCCAGTGACGAGAACCCGCTCACTGCCCGCGTGCTGGTGAACCGTCTGTGGCACTATCACTTCGGCACCGGCATTGTGGATACGCCCGGCGATTTCGGTTTCCTCGGCGGCCAACCGACTCATCCCGAACTGCTCGATCACCTTGCGCAACGCCTCCACTCGAACGGCTGGAAGCTCAAAGCCTTGCACCGCGAAATCCTCCTCTCGCAGACCTATCAACAATCCGGCGACTTCCGCGAATCCGCCGCCCGTGTGGATAAGGATGCCCGCTTTCTCTGGCGCTTCCCGCCGCGTCGTCTGAACGCTGAGGAAGTGCGCGATACCGTCCTGCGCGTCGCAGGCAAGCTCGATGCCCGCATGGGCGGTCCCGGTTTCCGCCTCTACGATTACAAGTCGGACAATGTCTCCACCTACACGCCGCTCGATAAGGTCGGCCCGGAGACTTATCGCCGCGCCGTCTATCATCAAGGTGCCCGCGCCTCCGTCGTCGATGTCCTCAGTGATTTTGATCTGCCGGAAAATGGTTTCAGCGTCCCGCGCCGCGCGAACACCACCACGCCCCTGCAAGCGCTTACGATGCTGAACCACAGCTTCACGCTCGATATGGCCGCCGCTCTGACCACTCGCCTAGAGCAAGCCGGTGGCAAAGATAACCCGGAGAAGGCCGTGACGAACGCCTACGCCTACGCCTTCCAACGGCAACCCACCAAGACCGAACTCAAAGCCGCCACGGACTTCATCACCGCAAACGGCCTGCCCGCCTTCTGCCGCGCGCTGCTGAATGCCAATGAACTGATCTATCTCGAATAATCGCATGTCATCCACCACCACCCGCCGCTCGTTCATCGCCAAGGCGGGAACTATTGCCTTCGCCTTGAGCCAAGCCGCTCATGCTGCCGATGGTCCCAAAGAACCCGCCCCGAAAGTGACGTGGGCCAAACCGATACTGCATAATTATTCCGACTACGGCTGGCTGCGCGGCTTCAGCATGGTGCCTTCTTGGGGCGCACGGATTGAAGACGCGTGGTGGCTCTATGACGGCGCGCGCATGCGTGAAGAGGTGATGCTCGCGAAGCAAGTCCACGCGAACTGCATCCGCCTCTGGATCGAGTTCACCGCGTGGATGGCTGATCCCGAAAAAGTCACCGCGCATTTCCTCGATGCCGTGAAAGCAATCGACGAAGCGGGCATGAAAACGATGCCCTGCCTCTTCAATCGCTGGCACGACAATCATTTCGACTACGGCGGGACGTATGTGGACAACCTCTTTAAAAATTGGGGCCCACAACTCGACTATGTGCGCGCGCTCGTCACGCCGCTCGCGAAGGACAATCGCATTCTGATCTGGGACTTGTGCAACGAACCACAAACCGGTGCGACTTGGGCGAAAGAGATGCCGTCCGAAGGTCCGAAGAAGGAACAGGACTGGCTCGCCGCCATCGCTGACACCGTCCGCAAATGCGGTGTGCAACAGCCCATCACTGTCGGCACGATGTTTGGCGCGAACATCGAGGCGTTCGCGGATATTTGCGATGTCCTCTGTGGTCATCCGTATGGGCACACCCAGCCTGCCTTGGTAAACCAGATCGCCGACTTGAACCGGCTCAAACAAAAATTCACCAAGCCCATGCTGGTGAACGAATGCATCCCCGGCTCACTGAACGATCAAGTTCGTGCGGACACAGCCAAGTATTACGACGAACTGCTCTCGAAAGCGGGCTTCGGCTGGATGGGTTGGGCCTTACGCGAGGGCAAAGCCATCTCCACGCGCCGCGATCGCTACGATGCTAATGGCATCAACAAAGAAGGTTTTCATCCTTTCTTCACGAAGGAAGGCAAGCTGCGCGGCGGCTTGGATTTCCTGACGCAGAAACCCGCCTTACGCGCCCCTTGGGAAAAATCATAACCGTATGAACTCCGATCTCTTCAATCTCACCCGCCGCAATTTCCTCGGCCGCATGACCGGCGGCCTCACCGGTGTCGCGCTCACGAGCCTGCTTGCGGATGATTTGCTCGGTGCGACCATCGCGAATGGGACCGATGCGTGGAAGCCCGGCCAGCCGCAGTTCAAGCCCAAGGCCAAGCAAGTCCTGCACATCTTTTGCCCCGGCGCGGCCTCGCACGTGGACCTCTGGGATCACAAACCATCGCTGGAGAAATACGATGGTAAGCCCTTGCCCGGTGAAGAAAACATGGTGAGCTTCCAAGGCAAGAATGGCCCGTTGATGAAATCGCCGTGGGCCTTCACGCCCGCTGGCAAGAGCGGCAAGATGATCTCCTCCATGCTCCCGCACATGAGCAAGCATGTGGACGACATCGCGTTCCTGCACGGCATGGCTTCCCGCACGAACACGCACGGCCCCGGCTGCATCTTCATGAACAGCGGCTTCGTGCGTGAAGGTTTTCCCAGTGCCGGTGCGTGGACCAGTTACGCCCTCGGCAGCTTGAATCAAAACCTGCCCACGTATGTCGCCATCCAGGACGTGCGCGGTGAACCGCCGAATGGCAAAGCGAATTGGTCGAACGGTTTTCTGCCCGCCGATTACCAAGCCGTGGCGATGGCTGCCCAGCAACCGCTTCGCAATCTCGCCCGCCCCTCTTCGGTCTCTGAGAAAGAAGAAAAGGCCACGCGCGATTTCCTGCAAACGATGAATCGCGAGCATTCAATGCGTCATCCCGGCGAGAGCGAATTGAAAGCGCGCATGGCCTCCTACGAGCTCGCCGCCCGCATGCAACTCACCGCCCCGGAAGTGTCCGACATCTCGAAAGAACCCGCGCATCTCCAGCAGATGTACGGCACAGACAGCAAGAATCCCTTGCTCGCCGCTTATGCGCGGAATTGCCTGCTCACCCGCCGCTTCCTCGAACAAGGTGTGCGCTACGTGAGCCTCTACTGCGCCTCCCGCGCCTCCGCCGTCGATGGCCTGCTGAACTGGGACGCGCACAAAACCTTGAAGGCCGATTACGAACGTCACTGCCCGATCTTCGATCAACCTACCGCTGCCCTGCTCACAGACATGAAACAGCGCGGCATGTTGGAAGACACGCTCGTGCTCTGGACCACTGAGTTCGGTCGCATGCCCACACGCCAGGACGGCACCGATGGTCGCGATCACAATCCCGACGCCTTCACCACCTGGATGATGGGCGCAGGCATCAAGGGCGGCACCAGCTACGGCGCCACCGATGAGTTTGGTCGTCGCTCCGTGGAGAACGTCACCTATGTGTATGACTTCTACGCGACCGTGCTGCAATTGCTCGGCCTCAACCACGAGAAATTAACCTACTATCACAACGGTGCCGAACGTCGTCTCACCGATGTGCATGGGCATGTGATCGAAAAGATTCTAACTTAATTCTTCAACATGACGTGAGCACCAGCAGTTCCAATCAACCAAGACGTCGCTCATCGCTATTCCTCGCGTTGCTGGGAACTGTACTGGTCAGCTCACCCTTAGTCGCCGCTGAGAAAATTGATTTCGTCCGTGATATCCAACCTATCTTCCAGCAGAGCTGCCTGAAATGTCACGGGCCCGAAACTCATAAGAGTAATTATCGTCTGGATGCCAAAGCCAGCGCGTTGCACGGCGGTGATTATCACGCACCGAACATCATCCCCGGCAAAAGCAGCGAAAGCCCGCTCGTCCGTTTCATCACCGGTCAGGATGAAAAACTCGTCATGCCGCCGAAAGGCGAGCGGCTGAACGAGAAACAGATCGCGCTCGTGCGTGCGTGGATCGATCAAGGCGCGGAGTGGCCCGAGAGCGCCAGTGTGAAGCTGGAGGATAAACTAGATTGGTGGTCGCTCAAGCCGCTCACGAAGCCCGCAGTTCCTAAGGTTCAGGGTTCAAAGTTTAAGGTTCAGAATCCGATCGATGCTTTTATCGTCGCGAAGCTACAGAAGAAGGGTCTGCCGCAATCACCGGAAGCCGATCGACGCACATTGATCCGTCGGCTCTATTTCGATCTCATCGGCTTGCCGCCGAAGCCGGAAGAGATCGAGTCATTCATCGCAGATAAAGATCCGCAGGCTTACGAGAAGCTGGTGGATCGTTTGCTCGCTTCACCGCGATACGGCGAGCGTTGGGCGCGGCATTGGCTGGACGTGGTGCACTACGGTGACACGCACGGTTACGATAAGGACAAGCCACGCCCGAACGCGTGGCCGTATAGGGATTACGTCATCCGCGCCTTCAATGAAGACAAGCCCTACGCGCGCTTCGTGCAGGAACAGATCGCGGGCGATGTCATGTATCCCGGCACCCGCGATGGCATCGAGGCGTTGGGCTTCATCGCGGCCGGGCCGTGGGATTTCATCGGTCACGCGGAAGTGCCCGAGAGCAAGACCGATGGCAAGATCGCGCGGCACCTGGATCGCGATGATATGGTGGCGAACACGATGCAAACTTTTAACAGCCTCACCGTGGGCTGCGCGCAGTGTCACAACCACAAGTTCGATCCCATCTCGCAGGAAGATTACTACTCGCTGCAAGCCGTGTTCGCCGCGCTGGATCGCTCGGATAAAAAATACTTCACCGATGCCGCGCTGACGAAGCGTTTCAATGAGCTGGAGAATCAGCAGCAAGCGCTTTCGGCGAAAAAGAAAGCCAACGAGGCGAAGATCAAGCAACTGGGCGGGAAAGAACTCGTCGCGCTGGATGAGCAGATCGCGGCGACTTCGAAAAAGAGCTTGGGCAATACGCGTTCTGAATTTGGTTATCACAGTGCCATCGCCAAAGAGCAGAACACGCAGAAATGGGTGCAGGTGGATCTGGGCAAGAGCGTGGTGATCGACAAGGTGGTACTGCAACCGTGCTATGATGATTTCAACGGTATCGGTTCAGGTTTCGGTTTCCCTCTACGCTTCAAGATCGAGGCGAGCGATGATGCGGAGTTCAAGACCGGTCGCGTCATCATCACCTCGCAGGAGAAAGCGGATGTGCGCAATCCCGGCACGAGACCGCAGAACTACACTTCCTCAGGAGCCACGGGCCGCTACGTGCGCATCACGGCGACGAAGCTGGCCTTGCGCAAGGATGATTACATTTTCTCGCTCGCGGAGTTGGAGGTCTATGACAGCACGGGCCATAACCTCGCGGCGAGCGCGCCCGTAAGTGCACTGGATTCCATTGAGGCACCGCCGCGCTGGCGGAAGGCGAACTTGGTCGATTCAGTCGCGCCCTTGCCCGATCCCGACATCTCCGGGCAAGTCGCCGATCTAGAAAGCAAACGGGCGAAGTTGCTGGAAGGTCTGCTGGATGCGAATGCCAAGACGGAGCAGGCGCAGGTGGAGAAAGACTTGAATCAAACGAAGATCGAGCTGGCGGCGTTTCCGAAGCCGGATGTCGTCTATGCAGGCACGGTGCTTCATGGCTCGGGGAACTTCGCCGGCACGGGCGCGAATGGCGGCAAGCCCCGCCCCATCCATCTGCTGAATCGCGGCAGTGTGCTGGCACCGGGGAAGGAAGTGCTGCCGGGCGCATTGCAAGCCATCACGTGGTTGCCGGGACGTTTTGAGCAAGTGGCGCAAAGTGCGGAAGGAGAACGGCGCGTGGAGTTGGCCAAGTGGCTGACAGATGAGAAAAATCCGCTGACGTGGCGCAGCATCGTTAACCGCGTGTGGCAATATCACTTCGGCAAAGGCTTGGCCGAAACACCGAATGATTTCGGCCGCATGGGCATCCAACCAATGCATCCGGAACTGATCGACTGGTTGGCGATGGAGTTCCGCGATGGCGGACAATCGCTCAAGCAGTTGCACAAGCTGATGGTGACGAGCGCGACGTATCGGCAGGCATCGGACGTTCAATCGTTAAAAGGTTCAAACGCTAAAAAGGGCAATCGCTTGAACGATT
The DNA here is from genome assembly GCA_036405135.1 of Verrucomicrobiia bacterium. Classification (NCBI taxonomy): domain Bacteria; kingdom Pseudomonadati; phylum Verrucomicrobiota; class Verrucomicrobiia; species Verrucomicrobiia bacterium. Next base: position 21,948 of record DASWYF010000047.1, read on the forward strand.
CAACGATTCAACCTTTTAACGAAGCACGGGCGATTGATGCCGATAACCGCTATCTCTGGCGGATGAACCGGCGCAAGCTGGACGCGGAAGGTGTGCGGGACAGCGTGCTGTTTGTGAGTGGCAAGTTGAACCTGAAGATGGGCGGCCCGGCGTTTCAGGATTTCGTCATCGAGAAGCCGGAGCATTCGCCGCATTACCAGTATCATCTGCATAACCCGGATGATCCGCAGACGCATCGGCGTTCCATCTATCGCTTCATCGTGCGCTCGCAGATGCAGCCCTTCATGACCACGCTGGATTGTGCGGACCCCTCCATGCAAGTGGGCAAACGCAACGAAAGCCTGTCACCCCTGCAAGCCCTTGCGCTCATGAACAACGGCCTGATGGTGACGATGTCGAAACATTTCGCTGCGAAACTGGAGGCCGGTGGTGGTGACGTGATGGCACAGATTGAACGTGGCTTTTATGAAGTGACCGGCCGCAAACCCACCAAAGACGAGGCGCAGAAGCTGGCGGCTTATGCGAAAGAGTTTGGGATGACGAACATGTGTCGCGTTCTGTTAAACCTCAACGAATTCAGTTTTGTGGATTGAACAGGAGCAAACAGAGGGAACAGAGAGAAAGAAGGAAATAACACTATGCATACACATTACGAAAGAGCATGCGGTCTGACGGCTGAGATCATCGGCGGCGCCATAGAGGTGCATCGCGATAAAGGTGCCGGGTTGATTGAAAGCATCTACGAAAAGTGTTTTCTCCACGAAATGTCTCTTCGCAACTTAAAGACGCTCAGTCAAAAGCTGGTTCTCGTAAAATATAAGGGCTTGGTGTTTGAGGAGCCGCTTCGCTTTGACGTCTTGGTCGAAGACTGTGTTTTGGTTGAGCTTAAAGCAGTACAGGAAGTGTTACCCATTCATAAGGCTCAATTGATGAGCTATATGAAACTGCTCGATGTACCCTTGGGCCTCGTCATCAATCTCCATGAAACCAAACTGACCGAAGGTGTCCATCGCATGATACTCCCCGGTGCTAACCAATAAATCACGCCCGTGAAAACAGAAACAGCTTCAACCGGTATGGCTTATCCATCTCTGTTCCCTCTGTTTTCTCCTGTTCAGAATCCGGCGTGAAGTAGCCTATGAATAACAACTCTCCATGGCACCGGATGCAGGCTAAATCGTCGATGAGCCGACGTGAGTTCTTGTGGTCCAGTGGTGGCGGGTTGGGCGGCATTGCATTGGCAGGATTACTCGGGCAGCAAGGTTTGTTGGCAAAGGAGACGACCAAGAGCACATCCCAGCCGTTGCCACATTTCCCGCCGAAGGCCAAGCGCGTCGTGCAGCTCTTCATGGCGGGGGCGGCGAGCCATATTGATCTTTGGGATTTCAAGCAGGAGCTCATCAAGCAGAATGGGAAACCTTCCGACTTCGGTGAAAAAGTGGAGGCGTTTCAGAATGGGTTGGGACCGTGGAAGAAGCCGGTCTGGGATTTCAAGGCGTATGGACGATCCGGCAAGCCGATCAGCGAAGTAGTTTCCGCTTTGGGTCCGTGTGTGGATGATATCGCGTTCATTCACAATCTCGTCGGCAAATCCGGTGTGCACAGTGCGGCTACGTTGTTACAGGCGACGGGCTTTCAGTTACCCGGTTTTCCCGGCATGGGCAGTTGGGTGAGTTACGGTTTGGGCAGCGAGAATGAAAATCTGCCGACGTTTGTGGTGCTGCCGGATCATCGCGGCATGGCTTCGAATGGCGTGAAAAACTGGGATGCGGCATTTCTCCCTTCGCAGCATAGCGGCACGGTGATTTATCCAGGAAACGAAACGCCCATCGCGGACCTGTATCCACATAAGAATGGGAACTACATCACCCCCGGCAGTGAAGCGGCGGCGCAACGCTTGATGGCTTCACTCAACCAGCAGCATGCCGATCAACGTGAAGGCGATGGGCGACTGGAATCACGCATCCGCAGCTATGAACTCGCCGCGCGCATGCAACTCAGTGCGCCGGAGGCCCTCGATGTCTCGAAGGAGCCGGATTACATCCTCGATATGTATGGCATCGACCGCTCCACGAAAGAGTGGCCGAAGGAGATCAATGCGGCGGAAGAGGCGGATTACTTCGGGCGCAAATGTCTCGTGGCCCGAAGGCTCTTGGAGCGCGGCGTGCGTTTCGTGCAGATCTGGTCGGGTAATGACAATGGCTTCCCGCGCCGCAATTGGGATTCACATGAGGACGTGGAGCGCGATCACGGCCCGCTCGCCATGGGTATGGCGAAAGGGACGGCGGCGCTCATCCAAGATCTGAAGCAACGCGGCCTGCTGGAAGACACCATCATTCTGTGGACAACAGAGTTTGGCCGCATGCCCTCCACGCAGGGCGGCCTGGGGCGCGATCACAATCCCTACTGCTTCACGAACTGGCTGTGCGGTGGTGGCATCAAAGGCGGCGTGACGCATGGCGAGAGCGATCAGTGGGGTTACAAGCCCTTGGACCGCGATAATCCCACGCTGGTGTATGACATCCATGCCACCGTGTTGAAGTTGCTGGGCATGGATCACACGAAGTTGACGTTCCGCCACAACGGCATTGATCGCCGCCTCACGGATGTGCACGGACATGTGATCCCGCAGATCATGGCGTAGGAAACAGTTGCAGGTTGTGTTTTCTTTTGATGATGCTGAAGCACATCACGATGCGGAGCGATATTTCCATCCGGTCAATCCTCTCTTCGCCGCTACGGGCGTTTGCCTTCCTTTGGCTGTTCGCTATTTTTATCCCGCGCGCTAGTCAGGCCGCAGAATTACATCTGCTCTGCTGGACGGAATACGTACCGAAAACGGTGATTGAAGGATTTGAGCGCAAGACCGGCGCGAAAGTCCTGTTGGAGCACTACAACTCCAACGAGCAGTTGCTCGCTATGTTGAAGGCCAAGCCCGCTTATTACGACTTGGTCCAACCGAGTGGCTTCTACGTGGAGACTTTAGCCAAGCAAGGCGGTCTTGAAATTCTCGATTACTCAAACATCCCCAATGCCAAACATCTGGACCCGAAATATCGCGGGCTGATGCACGACCCGGAGAATCGCTATAGCGTGCCATGGCTGGCGGGCACGGTTGGAATCGTCGTGAACACGGAACGCGTCAAAGAACCCATCACCACGTGGGCAGATGTGTTCAGCGGCAAACATTCTGGTCGCATCGCAGTAGTGGATGATCATCGTGAGATGGCCGCATGGGCGCTGGCCTCTCTGGGAATGCCGATTACCAATGTGAGCAATGAGGCGTTGCAGAAGACCGTGCCGGTTCTGGAGAAATGGCTGCCACAGATCGCCGTGTTCGATTCCGACAGCCCGAAGGATGCATTACTGAACAGCAAAGCAGACATTGGCATCGTGTGGAGCGGCGAAGCAGCCGCGCTGTGGTTGAAAGATCGGAAGTATCGCTATGTGCTGCCGAAAGAAGGCGCCCACATGTTCCTCGACAGCCTCGCTATTCCGAAAGGCGCTCCGGCCAAAGCACTGGCTGAAGAGTTCATCAATCATTGTCTGGAGCCCAAAGCAAGCGTGCTTATCAGCAACGAATATCCTTACACGAACCCGAATCTCGCCGCACGCAAGCTGCTCACTCCACCACAACGCGAGAATCCGGCTAGCTATCCCCCGGAACATCTAAAGCTCTCTCCATTGCGCAACCACGGAAACACCACGGTAGATGTTCATCGCTTTGTACAAGGCATCCGCGACCGTGTGCGGAAGAAATAGTCGCCCCCTCAAAAAAGTTCCCCTCTTCCACAGTTGTCATTTTGTGCTGACAGGGTATCCTTAGGCCGTTTTCCAGAAGTCCTCGGAGACGAAGGGTGCCGGCCCTTGATGTCGTGACCAGAGAAACTCGGAAAAAGGAGTAATAACCCAACGACAACCATGCGGATCAAACTGCTATGCAACTGCGGGACCAAGTTCACATTCGATGTGGAGCCGGTGGACGGTCGGATGCCTACACTCGCACTTTGCCCTAAATGCCAGGTGGATTGCACCGAAGTGGCAGATGCCTACATCGCCCAGGTGCTCGCCGCCCGGGCAGGCAGTGTGCCGCCTGTGGTAGCGGCTGCACCGCCTCCTTCGATCAAACTTTCCGTATCAACACATGCACCGGCAGCCCCACCGCCGCCATCATCTTCTGCGCCTGCTCCGACACCTGAAGCACCAGTGAAAAGTTCGGGCCTGAAGGTGTCCAAGTCCGCTCATACCCCACCGCCACCCCCTTCGGCTTCACTGGTCACCAGCCAGTCGGCCGCGCCAAGTGCCCCCACAACCGCCGGCCTGTCTGTCACCCGTAAAGCCAGCGAACCGGCAAAACCAGAGGCAGGGCCAACCCCCATCTCCCCGGCCAAGCCTGGTGATACCCCGGCTGAGGAAGATTCATTTGAGGCACGACGTGCGAAACGTCTGGCCGAGGCTCATGGCAAACAGGCAGCCAGCCATGCAGAATGGGGCAAGACTCTGAAAGTCATCCGCATCGCCGCAGTTTTGCTCATTGCGTTCGCCGGTTTTTGGGGCTGGTATTCATTCGTTGGTTCTGCCCCGGCACTCTACTATGAAGTTCCTTCCCGCGCTGGAAGCTATGGCATGGCAGCAAGGTTGTTCAGCCCAGAAGAGCTGGTGGTGGCCGATGGCAAAAGTGTGGCTATGCACGATCTGAAGACCGGGCAGATCCGCTGGACTTTGGATGCCAAAAAAGAAACTGGCGAAGATGAGGACCGTTGGGGCTTTGGCGGTTCCTCCTCCTACCTGCATGTCACTGATAAAGACATCTGGGCGGTGCAAGGCGGAAAGCTCCAGCAGATCGATCCCGTCTCCGGCAAAGCGAACAAAGAGATCCCAGTCAATGGCAGCATCTCCGAGTTCACAGCAGAGGACAAAAACCTGGTGGTCATCAGCCAGAAGCGGACGCAGCTCCACATGATGGTCGTCAACCTGGCGACGGGTGAAACTAAGACGGAAACCATCGGTTCACCGCCGAAGGAAAAAGTCGTAGCCCAGGTAAAAGGCAAAATGGACCGCCCGCCTACTTCTGGAAATCTGTTGAAGCAGGAACTCGAAGGAGATGATGAGTTCGGCATCTTTTCCAAGAACACCCTTTTCGCCGGCGCGGGTGATCACGCCGTGCGTGTGGATGTGAAGATCACCAAGACCAATGTGACGCGGGTGCAGGTGATGCGCGACGCTCCCAAGAAATCGAAATTGAACGCGAACACCTCCATCATGAGCAACCCTGGGGCCATCGCGGAGGATGTGTTCAACGACATCAAACGGTCGGAGGGCGGACAGTTCGAGAGTGTTGACCTGAGCACCTATCAGGTGACGGTCAATCGCATCTTGAAAAGCGGTGGAGAAGGCACTTGGGAAGGTGAGGTGAGCGGGGAGCCGGCCTTCTACTCAGGAAAGACGGTTGATCTCATCGTCGGCCATCAGGAAATCATCATCCTCTCCAAGGCGAACAAGGTGATCGCCAGACGGGGCCTCAATTTTCCCACCGGTGCCATGGGTGGACTCGCTTTCCGCAGGCGGGAAAACCCGCCTTTTCTGGAGACGGCGGACACTTTGTATTTCTGGGACAAGGGGACGATCACCGCCTTTGACCTGCCCTCGGGGAACAAGCGCTGGGATTTCCAGAATGTCGGCATCACGAGTGTGGTCGCCGATGATGACGGCGGTCTCTACGTCTGCGGCACTACGGCGAAGCCTGAAAGCATCCAGTTCTCCGAGGACATCAACATAGAAGACCGCCCCCGTGCACAGTTCTTCAAGCTGGACGCACGCACGGGCAAGAAAGACTGGGAAGGCAAGGAAGGTGCCAAGGATGTTTATCTTACCGGCAAATTCCTCTACACCACACGTCCGGCCGGAAGCACTCTTGGCCTGATGGGCGGGGATGACTCTGCGGGCCGCACATACATCCACCGCGTAAATCCGCGCAACGGAAAGATCGAATGGGAGTTGGAGCACAAAGGCGATGTGGATGAACTCACTGTCTTCCTGAACCGCCTGGCCATCACCTCGGGCGACAATGTCCAGGTCTACAAGTTTCTGTCGCTTTGAGACGGTTGATCCAGCGCGCATAATTTTTTGATGCACGCTTGAGAAATCCTTTTTTCCCGCTTAAATCGCGGGATGAAAACCCCACGGAAAGTCAGCCGCAGGAAATTTATTTCCACGTCCGTCGCCGTCACCGCCGGAACCATCGCGGTGGCGGGAGTTGCTTCACAGACGGCTGTGGCAGCGGTAAAGGTGGATGGTTTTCGCAGCCAATGGGACCAGTGTTTTGACCGTGTGTGGCTTGGACCGGAATACTGGGCGAACCCTCTGCAGGACTGGCAGATCAAGGACGGACGTGTAGAATGCGTGAACGCCGCCTTGGGGCGCAATGTTCACCTGCTCACCCGGCAGCTAGGCAGGCAAACGGGATCATTGCAGATGAGCGTGCGGCTCGGCCGGGTAGGCGGAAATCTCAATCAGGGCCGGGGATCGGCGGGGTTTTCCATCGGTGTGCAAGGGCCGCTCAAGGAATACCGGAACAGTCTGCTCTACGGCAAAGGGCTGGATGCGGGCATCACCGGTGAAGGCGGTTTGTTCATCGGCGAAGTTCGTTCCGCTACTGCTGGAGCAATGAAGCTGGACGTGAAAGAGGTGGAATTGCGTTTAATGGCAGAGCCCGCTGGCGACGGTTATCGGGTGACGCTTTCCGTATTTGATACAACTGGAAAGTCACTGGGGGAAACCTTACGCAATGACATCAAACCCGAACAGTTGGCGGGCAATCTGGTGCTGGCTGTCAACTATGGCACCGCACAAGGTGGCGGCGGTGCCAATGCCAAGGGAAAAGCGAAAGGCAAAGCGGGTGAAGCGAACCCTGCCGGAACTGGAACTTTCTGGTTTGCCGATTGGAAAGTCAGCGGCACGAAAGTGGTGGCCCATGAAGAACAGGCCTTCGGGCCGGTCCTTTTCACTCAATACACCTTGAGCCGCGGCATCCTGAGGCTGTCGGCACAGATGCCTCCCGTTGGCGAAAAAGAATCACAAACTGCCCGGCTGGAAGTGCGCTCTGGAAATGCTTGGATGAAACTTTCAGAGGAAAAGATTCATCCCGAAGCGCGGACAGTCACCTTCACTTCTGAAAAATGGGATGGAAGATCTGCAAAAGACTATCGCGTGGCTTTCACTCAGAAGTTCAAGGACGGAAAATCGCAGGAAGCATATTGGAACGGGACCATTCGCCACGATCCGGTGGATCAGGCCACGATCGGTGTGCTGGATGTCTCGTGTAATATCCATGCCGCTTTTCCCAATCACGGCTATGTGGCCAATGCCGCCAAACTGAACCCCGACTTCATCGCGTTCACTGGAGATCAGTTCTACGAATCCAGCGGCGGTTTCGGTGTTCAAAGAGCGCCGCTGGACAAGGCGATGATCGATTACTTGCGCAAGTGGTACATCCACGGCTGGACCTGGCGCGAACTGACGAAGGACCGGCCCAGCATCTCTCTCCCGGATGATCACGATGTCTATCAAGGCAATCTCTGGGGCGAAGCGGGCGAAGGCAAGAAAACGACTCAGGAAGCCGGCGGTTACGACATGCCGGTGGAATGGGTGAATGTGGTGCACCGTACGCAGACTTCGCATCACCCAGATCCGTATGATGCCACGCCGTGCAAGCGCGGCACCACGAATTACTACGGGCCAGTGACCTACGGCGGCATCAGCTTCGCCTTGCTGGCCGACCGGCAGTACAAGTCCGGCCCGGAAGGTAAAGTACCGAAGACGGACACGCCGCGTGGCGATCATGTGAAGGATCTGAACTTCGATCCGAAGACGGCGGATGTGCCGGGCTTGCAATTGCTGGGCGAAAAGCAGATGCAGTTCTTGCGCGAGTGGGTGACCGACTGGCGCGGAGCGGAGATGAAGGCCGTCATCTCGCAAACTGTTTTCACAGCCATGGCCACGACGCATGGTTCACCAGATGGACTGTTGCGCGCGGATTATGATTCCAACGCATGGCCGCAGACACCACGCAATGAAGCATTGAAGATTATCCGCAAGGCGTTCGCCTTCCATATCGCCGGAGACCAGCACTTGCCGGCGCTTGTCCATTACGGTGTGGATACGCATCGCGATGCGGGTGTGGGCTTTGCCGGTCCGGCGGTGAATGTCGGCTACCCACGCTGGTGGAAGCCGGAGACAACCCAACGCGTGCGCAAAGGCGGCGGCAAGGAATTGACCGGCGATTTCACAGATCATTTCGGCAATCCTATGACCGTGATCGCTTTCAAGAACGGTCTGGAAACACCGCAAGACCCGGATGTATTGAAATTCATGGAGAACAAAGCTTCTGGCCTGGGCATGATCCGATTTAACAAGGCGAAGGGACAAGTGGTCGTGGAATGCTGGCCATATCTGGCTGACCCGACTAAACCGGGCACACAGTTTCCTGGCTGGCCGGTGACATTGAGCACACGCGACAACTATGCACGCGAGGCCACCGCTTACCTGCCCGCCCTGGAGATCAGCAGCTTGAAACAACCTTTGATCGAAGTCATCGAGGAAAAAACAGGGGAACTTGTCTATGCGTTACGCCTGCGTGATAAAAAATTCCAGCCGCATGTCTTTGTTGCCGGCAAATACACCGTAAAGGTTTCCGAACCCGAAAGCAGCAAGGGTAAAGTCCTGAATGGACTCGTAGCGAAGACGCGGAACACGGAAACGCTTAAAGTCTGACGTAACACACTTCTAGGACCGGCGGTAGCGGAAGAAATAATGTGCTTTACCGCCAGGATGGGCAACAGCCAGGACTTCATACGGCTGCAACAACGCACCCAGACGTTGCACCATGGTATTGGAACACTCTGCTTGTACATCTTGCTGCAGTGACAGGAGTTGCCTGACATCTGCTTCCGCGTCTTCGCCCGGCCTCACCTCCACGAGTGCATACGCCCGGTCCTTCGGAGCTTCGGTCACGAACTGCACGGAAACCTCATGATAAGTACCCCGGTCCAGATTATCGCCGTAAACAGTGACGGTTTTACCTTCGGTAATTTGCGCCTCGAACAGGTTGCCTCCCAGCGACCGCAGCACCTTCACCATCACGCCCGGCGTTAACCCGCCGCGCAATGGATGGTCTTTGGAACCTTCTTTAAGCGTGTAACTCCGACCGGCGATGACAGGGTTCTCCACTTGCATACGTTATGATTTAGAGCACAGCGGCTCACACTTGACAGCCTTTTTCTCCACCACGCCCATGATCGTCCGCCATCCAGGGTGACAATTAGGCAACAGAAGATTTGCCGTACGACGGGGGGAGGTATTTATTGATGCCTCTGAAACACAGGAATCCATTGCGGGCAAATAACTGGATGCAGGCCTTGATCATGTTCTGCAGCGTCACGTTCATTTCAGCCGGACTCGTTGCAGCGGAACCAGTGGATTTTCAGGGGGCGGCACAGATGACTCCCTTCGATGAGGAGATAATCAACTATCCACACACGCGAGCGACCGATCCCGTGGCGATTCTGAAACGCAAATTGGATTACGAAGAGATCAAACTCCAGGCAGATGAAAAATTCGGTCTGCTGCCCGCGTTGTTGAAAGAACTGAAAATCCCGCAGTCCTCGCAGATGCTGGTCTTCTCCAAAACCTCCTTGCAACGCCATCTCATCGGGCCGAAAAATCCGCGCGCCTTGTTCTTCAATGACGATGTGTATGTGGGCTGGATACCGGGTTCACCCGTCATCGAGATCGCATCCTCGGATCCAAAACTCGGCGGAGTCTTCTACACCTTGGATCAGAGCGATCTGAAGAACCCGCGTTTGCGTCGTGACAACCAATGCCTCGAATGCCATGCCTCCACGCGCAACATGGGTGTGCCGGGACATCTGGCGCGTTCATTCATCCCCGATGAAGAAGGCAAGGTGGACATGTTCAACGGTTCGATGATGGTGAACCATAAGACACCCTTCGAGAAACGCTGGGCGGGTTGGTATGTGACCGGTGAAGCCGGTAAAATGGTGCATAACGGCAACCTGATGGGTGAAGCCGCGTTCAAGAAGCAGGAGAGCGAACCCGGCCATCTTGGCAACCAGAAGGATCTGAGGAACTTCTTCGACACATCGAAATATCCTGAAGCAGGCAGCGACATTGTGGCGCTCATGACGTTCGAGCATCAGGCGCATCTGCATAACTTCATCACGCGGCTGAATTACGAGACACGTATCCACCTCACTATGTACCAGCACACGCGGCATCTGCACCAGATCGTGGATGGCTTTGTACGCTATCTGCTCTTCGCAGACGAGGTGCCGTTACCAGATGCGGTGAAGGGGATGGGTGCGTTTACAGAAGAATTCCAGAAGCAAGGTCCGCGTGACAGCAAAGGACGCTCGTTCCGCGATCTCGATCTGCAAACTCGCCTGCTCAAGTATCCTTGCAGCTACCTCATCTATTCGGAGCCGTTCAATCAGTTGCCGAATGAAGCAAAGGAGATGGTCTATCAACGTTTGCATGATGTGCTTACCGGCAGGGAAGCAGGAGAAGCCTATGCACGCGTGACCAAAGAGAATCGTCAGACGATCCTCGAAATATTGCGGGAGACGAAAACAGACCTTCCAGACTACTGGCGCAAGTGATCTGCAACCGGCGAACGCAGATACTCACGCTTCGTGATTTACATCTCGCCCTGAATTTTCAATGGTATGCGCCGTTCCGTTCACACGCATGAGCTTGCATCCTTATGGACGCCTGACGGCCAGCCGTCTGGAAAAATTTGAAGCGACACTGGGTTTTCCTTTGCCTCCAGATTATCATGATTTTTTACTGCAAAGTAATGGCGGCAAATTCCAGGGTGCGACCGTGCTGGTGACCGGCTTGAATGAAAAGGTGGCGCTAGACAGTTTTCTGGGATTAGACCTGGAACCACGCCTCAACTTGGAGTTCGTGAGCGAAGAGTATCACAAAGACATTCCCCCAGGATGCCTCCTTATCGGCACCGATCCAGGCGGCGGACTCGTGCTCCTAAGTACAAACGCCAAATGGAGCGGCATTTACTATTGGGACCACTCGTTCTGGTTTGAAAAATCGACGGCGGAGAACAATATCTACCCGCTGGCCAGATCGTTGACTGACTTGCTGAGAGCGGTGGGTTAGTATCTGGCCGCCGAATTGATGATCTACTTCGACCATAATGCCACGGCCCTGCTAAGCGCTGCCTCTCGGGAAGCATGGTTGCGTGCGTCAGAAGAGTTCATTGGCAATCCCTCCAGTCCGCATCGCCTGGGCAGCCGCGCAGATCGCGCTCTGAATGAAGCGCGTGAAGAGCTCGCCGCGTTGCTCGGTTGCGATGCGCTCGACATCGTGTGGACTTCAGGCGCCACGGAATCCAACAACCTCGTCCTCCATCACATTGCGCAAGATTTGCCGCCGGCTGGTGAGGTGTGGATCTCAGCGATCGAGCACCCTTGTGTGCTGGAGGCAGCGAAGAAGTGGCTGCCGAATCGTCATCGGCTGTTACCCGTGACACGGGCAGGGTTGATTGATCTGGCGTGGCTGGAGCAGGAGATGAAAAAGAATCGCCCCGCTCTCGTTGTCAGTATGGCAGCGAATAATGAGACGGGCATTCTCCAGCCTTGGAGCGAAGTGCTGGCGCTCTGTCGCGAAGCAAGCGTGCCGTTCTTTTGTGATGCGGCACAGTGGATCGGCAAGTTGCCGGGCAAAGGTTTGGGACGTTGCGATTTCGTCAGCGGATCGGCGCACAAGTTTGGTGGTCCCAGGGGAGTTGGTTTCTTGAAATGCCCCAGCAAAGGCAAGGTGCATCCGTTACTCGTAGGTGGACCACAAGAGGAAGGACGCCGTGCTGGCACTGAGAATGTCGCCGGTGTGCTATCGATGCTTACGGCATTGCGCGAGCGTGAAGGAGCGTTGGCAAATGGCGCGCATCTTGGCTTGCAAAAGGCCAGGGATGATTTCGAAAAAACTTTGCGTGAGAACTTATCTGGCAGCGATATTGTGGGTGCTGGCCAGCCACGTTTGTGGAACACCGTTTCCGTGCTGATGCCGGAGGCGGATTGCCAGCAACGCTGGGTGGTGAAACTCGACAAGGCGGGATTCGCGGTGTCTACCGGTTCGGCCTGTTCCAGCGGAAAAGAAGTGGCATCGCATGTTTTGACGGCCATGGGCTATGGTCCATCTGACTCTAGCCGCGTTTTGCGCTTTAGTTCCGGTTGGGAGACACCGATAGAAGCTTGGGAAAAGCTGAATGTCGCCCTCAGACAAGTGCAATCCGGAATGAAAAAGACTCTTTAAGCTGGCCGACTTGGCCTCTAACCGGTCATTTCTTGCCAAAAACACACCCTTTAACCGAGAATTTTCGTTAAAGTTAGCGAATCCTGTTGACGCTTTTGGGCCTCGCTGGTCTTCTCAAGTCCTAAGGCGTACCCAATTTGTAGTTAAAGCTTGTTATTACGTCCATGCAGGCAGAGAGCAACAATGCCATACGACCCTTGGTATACATCGTGGATGATGAACCCATGATCGGGGAACTCGTCGGGTCGTTTTTGCGGATGGAGGGCATGGACGTTGAGGTGTTTTCCCAGCCCAAAGTGGCCTTGGCCGCTTTTCAAGCTGCAAACCCCAAGCCTTCGTTACTGCTGACTGATTTCCAGATGCCGGAAATGAGCGGATTGGAACTCATCGCCGCCTGTCGCAACCTGCATCCAAGTCTTAAGACGATTTCCATCAGCGGCACCATGACCACTGAGGATATGGAATCTTCGGGCATCAAGCCGGATCGTTTCGTTCGCAAGCCATTCATGCCGTCCGATCTGCGCAAGCCGATGGCCGAATTGCTTGGAATGGAACTCGTCCATTAAGCGCTTCCGTTCTTCACGGAATTTCACTTCACCTCCGGTTCGGCATCGGTCTCACCGGATACTTGCCCCCGCTCTGACTGAGTGCTAGCGTCTCCGTTCCTTTTTATTAGGGCTGCGATGGACTACAAGAATACGTTGAACTTGCCGCAGACGGACTTCTCCATGAAGGCCGATCTGGTGACGCGCGAACCTGAACGCCTGAAAACCTGGCAACAAGCCGGGCTCTACGGCCAGATTCAGGCCCGCCGCGCTGGTGCGCCGAAATTCGTGCTGCATGATGGACCGCCCTTCGCCAATGGCGATGTGCATATCGGCACCGCGCTCAACAAAATCCTGAAGGACATCATCATCAAGTATCAGACCTTGCGCGGCAATGACGCCCCGTATGTGCCCGGTTGGGACTGCCATGGCCTGCCCATCGAGGCCAAGGTCTCGCAAGAACTGCGCAAGGCCGGTAACGAAACCGCCGATGCCGCCACCATCCGCACCGCGTGCGATGCCTACGCGCGCAAATACATTGATCTGCAACGCTCACAGTTCAAACGCTTGGGCGTGTTCGGTGATTGGGAGAATCCGTATCTCACCTTGAACAAGGAATACGAGGCCGCGGAGCTGTGCCTCTTTGCCGACATCGTCGCGCAAGGTTTCGTGTATCGCGGCAAGAAGCCGGTGTATTGGAGCATCCCTTACAAGACCGCGCTAGCGGAAGCGGAAGTGGAATATAACGACCACGTGAGCCAGTCCGTATATGTGAAGTTCCCTGTGGTCGGTCATAAGGGCTTGAATCTGCTGATCTGGACGACGACGCCTTGGACCTTGCCCGCGAACCTCGCGGTGGCGTTCAATCCGAAGCTGTATTACTCCATCGTGCAAGCGGATGACGCCGCTTACATCGTGTGCGATGCCCTGCTGGGCAAAGTCGCGGAGAAGTGCAACTGGAGCAATTGGAACATCGTTCGCTCGGTCGGCGCAGATGATTTCGCAGCTCTTGAGTATCAGCATCCGTTCTGCAATCGCACGGGCAAGTTGTATCCGGCGGATTTCGTCGAAGACACCGCCGGTACCGGCTTCGTGCACATCGCCCCCGGTCACGGTACTGAAGATTATAACCTCGGCCGCAGCCTCGGTCTGCCGGTGTATTCACCAGTGGATGACAACGGCTGCCTTGCACATACGAATGATCTGCCGGTCGAGCAACAGATGCCCGCGGAACTCATCGGCCTCTCCACGCTGGAGAAGAATGGAGCGAGCGCGGCGAATGAGGGCGTGTTGAATATCCTGAAAGCGGGCAATTACCTCGCGCATCAGGAAGCATATTCGCACAGCTATCCGCATTGCTGGCGCAGCAAGACGCCCATCATCTTCCGCGCGATGGATCAGTGGTTCATCCGAATCGACCATGTTGCTGGCAAAGATGGCAAGACCTTCCGCCAAAACGCGCTCGCTGAGATCGATCGCGTGGCGTGGGTGCCGGATTGGGGTGTCAATCGTATCAAGGGCGCGGTGCAATCGCGTCCGGACTGGTGCATCTCGCGTCAACGCACGTGGGGCGTACCGATCCCGGCATTCTACGATGCGCAGAAGAATGCGATCCTTGATGCCGCCGTGATCCGCAATGTCGCCGCGCTCGTCGAGAAGCATGGTTCCAACGTGTGGTTCGAGAAATCCGCCACGGAACTGTGGGCGCTCGTGAAGCCCGCTGATTGGAAAGGTGCGGATGCCGTGGCCAAATCGAACGACACGCTCGATGTGTGGATCGATTCCGGTTCGTCCTCACGCGCCGTTATCGCGCAGCGTAGTGAATTGCGCGGCAAGGGTGACAAGCCGTTCCAGGCGGATGTCTATCTGGAAGGCTCCGATCAGCATCGTGGCTGGTTCCAGTCTTCATTACTGCTCTCGCTCGCGGGTAATGGGGCCGCGCCATACAAGACCGTGCTGACGCATGGTTTCATGGTGGATGCGGATCGCGAGAAGATCTCGAAGAGCAAGCAAGGCGGCTACGAGAAACCGCAGACTGCTGAAGCTTACGTGAAGCAATGGGGCGCGGATGTGGTGCGCCTGTGGGTGTCCTCACAAGATTACCGCAGCGATATCGTGGTGAGCGAAGAGCGCATCAAGAAAGTCGCGGAGACCTATCGCGGCATCCGCAACTGCCTGCGCTACCAGCTCTCGAATCTCTATGACTTCAATCCCGCAACGGACAGTGTGGCGGATGAAAAGCTGACGGGCATTGACCGCTGGGTGTTGGGCGAGTTCGCGAAATTGGAAGAGGCCGTGCTGGCCGCTTACAACGCGTATGAGTTCCACGTCGTGTATCAGAAGATCAGCCAGTTCGTGGCGGTGGAGCTTTCCTCCATCTACCACGATGTGCTGAAAGACCGCCTCTATACGGATGCGGCGAATTCAGCGCGTCGCCGCTCCAGCCAGACGGTCATGTATCGTTTGGTGAGCAGCCTGTGCCAGATACTTGCCCCGCTCCTCGCTTACACGGCGGATGAAGCGTGGGAATTCATCCCCGGCAAGAAAGGCACTTCGGTGCATGCGTCCGATTGGAAGCCGACGAGTTTTGCCCGCACGGAAGCGGAACAAGACGCGTGGAAAACGTTGTTCGCTCTGCGCGAAGCGGCGTTGCCAGAATTGGAAAAGGCGCGTCAATCCAAGCTCATCGGCAAGGCGCTCGAAGCCAGCCTGGCCATCACCGGCAAAGCGGAAACGCTGAAGGCCGCACAAGCGAACGAAGCGGATTTGCGCGAGTTGCTGAACGTCTCGCAAGTCACTTTCACCGTTGGCGAGAATGACATCGTGATGTTCACCGTGAACAAAGCCTCCGGCCAAAAGTGCGAACGCTGCTGGCACTGGGAAAACGACATCGGCCAAAACACCGAGCATCCGACCTTATGCGGACGTTGCGTGGTGGCAGTGAAGGTTTCCTTGTCGGGTAAGGCGTAGTTAGTTACGCCTCCTGTTCCCGCAGCTACATTGGGAAGTTTCAAACCGGGCGTGAGAGAAATCTCCGCCCGGTTTTCTTTTGCCTCAATCCACACCCAAGTCCTCAATGAACCGGGCATCTACATGATACTGCTCGGCACCGATGCCCAACTGCTCAATGACGATCTCCTTCACTCTCTTGGCCACCCGCGCACTATCCCACTCATTGATCATCCCTTCGGCTTTCGTCCATTCCTGCGGCACCACTGCATTGATTAGATCGCTGATGGTCACCAGTCTCTCCGGCAAGATCACTCGACGATGCTCAAACATACCAGCAACCCAGCTCTCCACGCGTATAGCGATAGGTATTGAGAAAATGAGCATCAAAACGCCGAGGAGAATGTGGAAATAGCCTGCGATCACGATACACACAGCCATCGTGGTTAAAAATACAGCAGTGCGAAGCCGGTTAACCGGTTTAGGATATTCCAAATGTGGCCAAAAATCTGCCTCAAGAGCCATGGCTTCACGCAATCTTATCCAAGCTGGTTGAATTCCGGTAGTCGGCAAGATCTGTGTCAGTTGTGTATCAGGCCGGATCTGATTTCTGTTCACTCCCAGTGCACTGATGCACGCCCGACGAAATTGATAGAAGCCCGCCCGTGAAGTGCATCGTTTCTGACCGCCATAGACCGTGCGCATGATATGGTCGATCACATCCCTCGGAGTCCTCATGCCTGCGGCATCCGCATCCGATATCTCAATGCCAAATTCTTCCTCAAAGGCCATGACCAGTTCTACGCTGTCCAGTCCCATATCTCCAGCCAGCCACTCTCAGGCATTTCTGGCAATCGAAATCTCGCCTCAGAAAACCGTGTGAATTTTCCTTCGGCAAGCCTGGGCTTCCTGTGCTACGCTAGGCGGAACGAACTGTGAAAGAGTTTTTCATACGCTGGATCAATACGACGGTGGCCGTGCTCATCGCGGCGCACATCATCCCGGGCATCGGCTATGATCGCTTTGCCGATCTGATAGTGGCGTCATTGCTGTTGGGCATACTAAACGCCATTGCCCGCCCCATCTTGATGCTGCTTTCCCTGCCGCTTTTGCTGCTGACGCTGGGATTGTTCCTCTTGGTGATCAATGCCGGCCTGCTCTACCTCGTAGGATGGATGGTGAAAGGCTTTCACGTCGGTGGATTCTGGGCAGCCTTCTTCGGCGCACTGGTCATCAGCATCGCGAGCATGTTCCTCAATGCCCTGACCGGCACAGGCAAGGGCAATGTGAAGGTGAAGAGCAGTTCCAGCCGTGAGCAGGAGAAACGCCGCGATGATGACAAGGGCGGCGGGCCGATCATCGATGTGTAAAGAGAGGCGGCTAAGGCCACTTCAAAATTCTTCCGTCTGCATCATTCAATCTTAGTCGCTACGACTTACAGAGTCGCGCCCCTCAGAGCCTGCGGTAAGCAGCATATCGCGTCGGAATCCCTTCAGCATTGAAGCCGCGCTCAAAATCCGTTTTCACGGCGCTCAATTCTTCCGGTGTTTCGATGCGTTCGAACTTCGGGTTCGCATCAAACACTGTCACCATCTGCTCGTGATAATCCGCATCATCCGTGCGCAGGTAAATGATGCCGCGATCTTTCAGCACGCGATGAACCAGATCGGTGAAGCGTTCGTTCACGAGGCGGTTCTTACGATGCTTCTTCTTGGGCCACGGATCGGGGAAGTAGATGTGCATGATGTCCGTGGAATCCGCCGGCAAAAGATACTCCACGAAGTAAGCAGCCTCAATGCGCATGCCGCGCAAGTTCTGCAAACCTTGTCGTTGCCCCTTGCGATCAATCTTGCGCAAACGGCCCAACAATCTTTCCACGCCGAGAAAATTATACTCGGGATGCTGTGACGTGTATTGGATGAGGAAGGAGCCATCCCCAGCCCCGATCTCCACCTGAAGTGGCTGCGCTTTGGAGAACATCGAGCCAATGTTCAACGGCTCGAAGAACGATTGAGGACGATGGACCAGCGTAGGCGCCGGTGCGGCTGTAGATGAAGGAGACTGGCTCACGATTGCGTTTCTTTCTGGGCGCGGCTGACAAAGAGCGCGAGGGACGCTGTGTAACCGTGCAGGAAATTTTTATCACCGATGGGACCGATCTCGCCATTGCAGAAGAAACCGGTGAGAGCGGTGGTGCCGAGCTCGCGCTGGATCATATCGGCATCATGATTCGGCTCGCCGAAAAGGCCCGTGCCGCGACCATTGCAGCAATGTAATGACCCGCCAAAGATGGTGCGACCAGCAAGAGTTTTCTTCGCTCGTTCCAGCAAGGCATGCATGTCCTCTGTAGCAGCAGAGGCATCGCGACGTTGAAATTGAATGGTCTGCCCCGCACGCGGAAATGCACCCACGACGAGCACGCCTTTCCCCGGATCGCCACCCACGAGATTGCGGATAAGGAAATCGCCGCGATGAAATTCCTCAAGGTATTCATTCACGACCAGACCCACGAAGAGATTGCCGCGCAACTTCGACTTCTCATTGTCCGGAAGTTTCTCGAAGGTTTCCGTGAGGATGGAATAGGCGGGCTTGTTGCCGATCTCGAAGATCAGGTTGCCATCCGTGCGCGTGATGGTCCATGTCTCGCCGATGGGCGTGCAGCCTTGGGAAATGACACTGGTGATCTCCACATCTCCGGCGACGGATAACGCCACGCCACCTTCTTCAAACACATCACCATTCAGATAGATCTGAGTGTTGCGCTCCTGATACACCCCGCTCGCCAGACCGCCTACGATCGGCAGAGGCGCGTAAGCCGCGTTCCATTGCTTTAGCCAGTTCTCCGCATCCAGATTGAAAGGATCGGCGAAGACGAGCCAGCCGTTCGTGTCTTCACGTTGCACGCCCATCTCCTCCGGCCAGTAGGAGCGATCCGTGCAGCTATCCACCTGTTCTTGCGTAAAACGCTTAGCCGTGAGTTTGGCTCCCGGAAGATAGTAGAGCCCCAGCACGAGGCCGGGCTTTTCCTCGATCTCATGGCGACCGCACACCAGGCTTTCACTGGAACAACCGACGAGCAACGGGATGCGCGCGTGCAGGCGCAAGGTCTCCAGCACTTGAGCCGCGTGAGGGAAGAAATGCGGCGTCATGAAGACGAGGCCCAAGCTGACTTGGGGCGTCTCCAACTGGTTACGAAGGTTCGCGGCCCAGGTTTCCAGCCCGGCCTCGTCATACTCCCCCGCCCAATGTCCGCAAACCGCATACGGCGTCCGCATGGGAGGATTCTAACTATGGATAGGACAGGAGTAAAATGGTTTAGCCACGGATGAAACACAGAATCACACAGTCAGAACTGCAAGCTCTGCCTCCTCACGTCAGCAGCTACTTAGCTGCGCAGGAAGTAACCGCGTTGCTTCTCGCTGATCGGCAGGCTCACGTGCTCCATCACGGCCAGCATGTCTTCCCACACCTTGCGCTTCTCGCTGGGCGCCTGATTACGCAGAAGATATGCTGGGTGAAATGTCGGCATCACGGGAATGCCCTGAAAACTCATCCAGTTGCCGCGCTGCTTAGTGATCGGTATCGCCTTGCCGAAAAGGCCTTCCACCGCTGTGGCTCCCAACGCCACCAACACCTTGGGCCGGATGATGTCGATCTGCTCGAGCAGATACGGGATGCAGGTTTTCATCTCATCCGGCGTGGGCTTGCGATTTCCTGGCGCACCCGGCGGCATGTCAGGACGGCATTTCAAAATGTTCCCGATGTAAACGGTGCTGCGAGATTGCCCCATCGCCTGGATGATCTTCGTGAGCAATTGCCCCGCTGCCCCCACGAACGGTTCGCCTTGCGCATCTTCATCTGCTCCCGGTGCTTCCCCTACGAACATGATGTCCGCATTGATATTGCCCACGCCGAAGACGACTTGAGTGCGTGCAGCGACGAGGTTCGCGCATTTCACACAAGCCAAAGCGCGTGCACGCAGATCGGCCATCGCCGCTTCCTTCGCCTCGGGAGACAAGGGCGCTTTGGTCGGAGCAGGCGCAGCAGCACCCACTGGAGTTGCGATTTCTCTAGCCGGAACAGGAGGCCTGGAAACAGCCGGTGCTGCGGGTGCCTGAGTAACAGCGAAAGCTGAGGACAATCTTTGCGCCGGACGAGCAGCCTCGGAGGCGGGTGATGCCGCTCGAGCTGGCGCAGCAGCAGAGGCCGATGCAGTCGCAGGTGCGGTGAGCGCCTTGAGAGCGGCATTATCCACCGTCACAAAACGTGTTCCGCGCGCTTTCAGTTGCTGCAGGTGCTCGATGGTCGCTTCGAGCAGTTGGTCGTATTCACCCGGCATGTTGGGGACATGGTAAGATACCGGACGCTGAGTTCACGAAAAAATTGAGCCTCCAGCGAACCTTCTTTATAGTCACCGTATGACACGGCACTGCCATAAATGCGGATGGGAATGGAAGATCTCCGGCCAGCCTGGCCGCAATGATTCCTGCCACCGATGCGGTCTGGACATGAAAGTGTGCCTGAACTGCGTGCATTACGACGCGCGGGTGGCGCAGCAGTGCAAAGAGCGCCGGGCCGAACCGGTGCAATACAAGGATACGGCGAACTTCTGCGAATACTTCGAATTCGTCCGCCGCATTTTCGCCGGAGCCAGCGCCGCAGATAAGCGGGAGCAGGAGGCGCGGGAGAAGTTGAAGAAGCTGTTCGGGGATTAAACTGCACCGACACGCTACTTATAGTGGTGACTCAGGGGAAAATTACGGTGAAGTGGCCCATATGGATGGGGCCTCAAAAAATACCGTAAACCACTGACTTGACCTTTTTGGAATATCTGGCATGCTCTTCCTCGGACTAGCACAAATTTAGGGCAAAGATGCTAAGCGGTTAGTTGTTAGATTGTTCTTTGAATGCCCAACAAGTTTCGACTTGGGTGAGTACACACTCGGGTCGGAAATCTACATAGTCCCACTGTTGTACTAATTCCGAAAACTCCCCGGGCGTGGAGGATCTTCCCCAGATCCCCACGCCCGGTTTATTTTTACCCATAACGCCCTTTCCCAATGCGTTATCGTTAGAATTCCCGTATTTCACCCATTTGTAACCTTCCAGCCACGGTTTCGATGCATTCCAGAGGCTTCTCTATGGTCTGTTTTATACAGATTTATGGACGAAGCATTGATAGTGACGAAAGAAGCACCCAAAGCCTTGGTGGTAGAGGATGAGCGTGATCTCACCACGCTCATCGCCTACCACTTGGAACGGCACGGAATCAAGACCACCACGGCAGCGGATGGCGAGATCGGCCTCATGCTGGCCACCCGGAACCGGTTCGATGTCATCATCCTCGACCTGATGCTCCCTTCGCTGAGCGGGCTGGAGATTTCCCGGCAATTGCAGGCGCGCCAGAATCCCATGCCTCCAGTGATCATCCTCACAGCCGTTTCACCGGAGATCGTGGCGACCATCCGCGAAAAACTTTGCGCGGAAGCGATCATCTTCAAGCCGTTCCGTCCGCAAGATCTCGTGGCCTGCGTGACGAATCTCATCCGTCGCGCGCAAGCCTCCACCATGGATTCCTCAATCTGATCCGATGTCCGCTAAAAATAAATTCCATGTGGTGCAGCTCCGGCAATTGCTGGACGGCAAGGCGAACAGCTTGCAGCAATCACTCGAAACTCTGGCCCGAGGACGCTATCGAAGAATCGGCGATTGCCTGAAACTCATCCGTGCGTATCAGCAATTGCGCGAGTGCGGGGACAAATCATTGCCATCCCGCATCAAAGCAAAGGCACAACCGCTCCTGACGGAACTGCGCTTCATCCTGGAGCAAGCGCAGCAACCAAAAACGGCGATCAAGCTGTTGCAAAAGCTGGAGACGGAAGAAAACCAACCGGCCATCGCGTGGGCGAACGAGCGGTTAACGCAACGCAACCAGAAGCATCTGGAGAACCTCGCCGAACGCGCAGCGAAGGCGCTCAAGGATTTCTCACCCACATCACATCATGAATCGCTGGAGCTGCTCACAGATGCGCCCTTGCGCAAGCAGCACCAACAGCAACTGAAACGGATGACGCGCGAACTCGCCCGGCAGCTCGATCATGTGGACAAAGATGGCGTGACGGCGGAACAACTGGCGGAATTGCGGGAGCTGCTGCGACGTTGCCGTTTCTTGCTGGAACTAAGCGGACAGTTGTTCGAGAACTCACTACCTTTCGATGCGCGACTGCTCGATGAATGCCGTGAGAAGCTGAAGAAGGCCGATCAATGGCAGACGGCGACGCGTTTGCTGCATGAATTGGAACCGGAATTCAATGCGCGCCCGCGGCCTATGGCACGTGAGTGGTTGAAACTGCACGAGGCGGTTCATGAGGGCGCACAGAAACGCTCACGTAAATTGGCGAAGAGCATGCGGAAGGATGATTCACACTGGGCTGGACTGCGCTTTGCGCTCAACAAGCTCACAGAAGCGAAGAAGTAGAGACTTCAGCGCAGGTGCTGTTCCATCAGACGATACGCCTTCTCGCGCATCGCGTCAGGGAAATCGTGGTCACAATCAGGATGTTCGACCAAGAGATTCTGCGGCTTGCCGTAAAGCTGATAGATGGGTTTCGCGGCAGCCGCCACTTTATCCACACTGTCCCATTTGAAATTCCCATCCTTCAACGGTGCGCTGATGAAGCAAACGCGCGGAGCCAGCGCACCGATGAGTTCGTGGAAGTCATACGGTATTGTCTCTAACTTGCCTGCATAGTGCGCCAGCTTCGGCATGTAGCGTTCCTGTGTCCATCCTCCTCCCGGTTGCCAAACTTTTGGGTTGCCGTTGTAGTAATCGAGATACGAATCCAATCCGCAACTGCTCACGATGACCTTGATGCGTTCATCGAAGACAGCGGTGTAAACGGAATTGTGCCCACCGAGTGAATGACCGATGGCGCCGAATCTCCCTTTCTTCACGTAAGGCAATGACTCCAGCAGATCCAAGCCGCGCATGTTGTCCCACACAGCTTTCAACGTGCCGCTCTCCCAGCCAAGCGCTTTCAGGTCAGGCTGATAATTGGCGAGTTGCGGGTACGCAGGTGCAATCGTGATGAAACCGCGTTCCGCAAGCTCGGCTGCATATTGACGATTCGCTTTCCCACCAAGTGCTGCAACGACTTTGTGGCCGTTCACATTATCCGTGGGATGCAGGCACAGGACGGCAGCAGTTTTCTTCTTTTCGTAGAGAGCCGTTTTCGGAATGAGCAGATACGCAGGCGCCCGTGAACCGGGCTCCGATGTGTAAGTGATCAATTGCCGCACGTAGCTCCCGCAATCAGTTTCTTCCTCCACCTTGGCATCCAGCGGGCAGCGCTTCTCTTTGCCCGGCAGCTTGCCCATCACGGTTTCCATACCACGCACGATCTCAGCGCGACGCTTCTGCCAATCGCGTGTGGATTTCACGGGTTTCACTTCACCCTGGGCATCTCGATACTGCAGGAGGTTTTCCCGTGACAACCGTTCGTCCAGATCAGTGGCGACCACACTTAAATTGATGAGAAAAACAGCGGCAAATGTGAAAACTCGTAGAACAGCGAAAGCCATGGCCATGGCACTATGACATCACGGTTTTTGCTTTTCTTCAAAAGGATTATCTCGAAACGAAGCAGTCAGCAGGCCGACGTACAAAATCGCGAACGTGCCAAACACAATCACAAGATAGTTATGATAAAGGCTGGTCATCTTGCCGAATCTCTCTGGAAATAAAGGAGTAAATGTCATCCACATGATGACCAATACTCCTACCACCGTACCAGCGAGGGCAGCCACCTTGGTCGCTTTCTTCGATATGAAACCCAGCAGAAACAATCCCAGCATCCCTCCGCCAAAAACACCCGCTAACTTCCACCATAGGTCCAGCACGCTCGCCGACTGGATCATGAAGAGCGCCATGGCGGTGCCAATGATGCCCCAACCGAGCGTTGCGAGGCGCAGCACCAGCATGGATTCTTTTTCACCAGCCTTGGGGTTGATGTAGCGCTTGTAGATATCGCCGTATGTGAGCGTGGCCATGCTACTGAGGTTCGGATCCATCGCTGCCGCCAGCAACGCGGCGATCACGAGACCGCGAATACCTGCGGGCAAGGCGTTGTTGATGAACCATGGGAAGACGGCATCTGCTTTCAAGCCTTCGGGAAAGAATGTTGGATCACCGGTTTTCAGCGCGAACAAAGCGGTGCCAATGAAGAAGAACAGCGCGGCCACGGGCACATACAGCCACGCACCGATCCACACACTGCGGCGCGCATCGGCATCGCTCTTCGCCGTCACGTAACGCTGCACATAACTTTGATCGACAGCGAAGTTTTGCAGATTCACCACGAAGCCGTAGAAGAGCACCACCCAGAATGTGGGTTTGCTCCAGCTCAGATCGAATCCGCCCAAGCTGAACTTTCCCGCTTCCGCTCCGGTTTTCACGATGCCGGCAAAACCATCTGGCGTTTTATCCGCGATGAGAACCACGCATATGATCGGGCCCAGCAGAAGCACGAGCGCTTGCAGCACGCCTGTCCAGATCGCCGCTTTGATTCCACCGAACACGGTATAAATCGTCATCACCCCACCAACGATGAGGATGATATATTCCACCTTCACACCGGCCACCGGAGATAACGCCAGCGCCAGCAGATACACGATCGTGCCCATGCGCGCCATCTGCGTGAGCAGGAAGCACACGACGGCATAAGTGCGGGCCCACGCTCCGAAACGTTCTTCCAGATGCTCATAAGCAGAGACGTGGCCGCTGTTCCGATAGAACGGCACAAACCATTTGACCGCGATCCATGCCGCGATGGGTGTGGTCAAAGAAAAGACGAACGGACCCCAATCACTTTTGAAACTGCTGCCGGGATTCGCGAGAAAACTGATGCTGCTGATGTAAGAGCCGAAGATGGAGAGACCGACGGCCCAACCGGGCAGCGAGCGCTGCGCGGCCATATAGTCCTCACTCTGCGTCGTATCCCGCGCGAGCCATAACCCCATGCCAACGACCAGCGCCAGATAGGCGATGATGACGCCGATGTCGAGGAATGGCAGGGGGGTGTTCATTTCTGCTGATCGCGTTTCGTGAGAGCTCTGAATACCATGGGCTTCGTCTCACTCCTCACCCGGTTCCGCAGAGACGGAATCGACCTCTCCTCATTGAGAGGAGAGGTAGCCTTTGATGGCCATAATAAAAACAGAGCATCTAAAAGACATTGCGGCTCTCTTCTCCCTCCCCCCTCAACGGGGAGAGGGCTGGGGTAAGGGGTGAGTCGAAACATAGCGCTTACGATACTCGACTATTTCGGCCACTCGCCATTTACCATCTCTTGCGCTTCCAGCTTCTTTGGATCAATCACCACGTGCTTTACGCGCAGGCGTTTCCAGGTGTAAGTGATGTGCACCAGCCCGTCGCTGGTCTGGATGATGGAGGGGTAACTGAACTCCGCTTTCGGTTCGTCTTCCAACGTCAGCGCTGCTTGCCAGGTCTTGCCATTTTTGGAGACAGCGAGATTCAAAGGAGAGCGACCGCGCTCGGTATGATTGTAAACGAGGAGATGGCGGCCATCTTTCAAAGTCACCGCATCGGTGCCGGAATTGGGATTGGGCAAAGAGGTCAAAGTCATCTCACCCCATGTCTTGCCGTTATCATCAGAAGAGATTTGAAAAACGTGCTTTTGCTTCGTGCGACCAATCGCCATT
The DNA here is from genome assembly GCA_036405135.1 of Verrucomicrobiia bacterium. Classification (NCBI taxonomy): domain Bacteria; kingdom Pseudomonadati; phylum Verrucomicrobiota; class Verrucomicrobiia; species Verrucomicrobiia bacterium. Next base: position 47,510 of record DASWYF010000047.1, read on the forward strand.
AGCTTGTCGCCACCAAGGAACAGCAGGCTTGGCTGGATCGCACCAATGGCTTTGCCGTCATTCACAGGCCAAGACTTCGTCCATGTCTTACCGAGATCACTGCTGCGCTCGAAGTGGACACGCCAACCATCGTGCTCGCTACTGGTCGGACACAGGATGTCACCATTCGCGAGTTGTTCCGGTTTGTTCTTGATGGGGCCGAGCAAACCATTCGGGAGATACCACGGCTCAGCCCAAGTCTTTCCGCCATCCTCGCTAGTCGTCAGCATGCCCCACCATGTGCTGGGTGTGGGACCGACTTTGTAGAAGAGCATGAGCGGGCCGGTCTTCGGCTGGAATAACACCGGATTCCAGCAGGCGTAGCGCTTCGGTTTGCCTTCTTCGGGATTCTTCTGCACGCCGTTCACCACTTCCACGGGCGTCGTCCATTTGCCGCCTTCTTGACGGGAGAGCCAGATGCCCACATCGGGATCTTTCTCCGCTGTGCCACCGAACCATGCGGCGACCAAGCCGCCTTTCGATTCCACGATCGTCGAGGCATGGCACGAAGGGAACGGTGCGGTTTCGTAGATAAGTTCGCCTTTCAGATAGCCGGGTTGTTGCGACAGATCGGCGGCGATAAGCTGGGTGGCCAGGGACAGCATAGCCACCAAGGTAAACGAGGTTTTCATGGGTGCGAATGGATGGATCATCTCACGGGTTTCAGGCCCAGGGCAATCATGCGTGCACGGATGCGCTCGCGTTCGGGTTCACGAAAGCTTTGAAACGGCTCGGCCACAGCGTCATTGCAGATGCCCATAAGCGACAGCGCACATTTCAAACCTTTGATCAGTGCGGAGCGATGTCTGCCCACGGTGTAAATACTTCCAGAGAGCGCCATGACTTCCGCGTGAAGTTTGCGCACGCAAGGCAGATCTTGTGCGGCAGCGGCTTGATAGAGATCCACGTAGAGACGCGGGTGGAGATTCGCTCCACCATTCACTCCGCCGTGACCACCAAGCAAGACGGCTTCAGGCGTGAGTTCTTCAGGGCCGATGAGAACAGTCCAGTCGGAGCGTTGCTTGGAAAGCTCCAGCAAGCGGTGGAAATAAATCATGTCACCAGAGCTGTCTTTCATGCCGATGATACGCTGGTGATCCATCGCGCGTTTAACGGTATCCAGTTCGAAGCTCACCTTTGTGAGCGCAGGCATGTTGTAGAGAAAGAGTGGCAAGGGGAGTTCCGTGACGAGATGCTCGATGTATTCGGAAAGCTCCGGTTGACCGGCGGCGAAGTAGAACGGCGCGGAGGTCACGACGGCTTGCGCACCGCAACTGGCGGAGAACTTGGCGAGGGCAAGGGATTCCACGAATGCAGTATCTGTGATACCGACTAGAACCGGCACACGACCATTCACGAGCTTGATAGTGCGCTCAACGAGTTCACGGCGTAGACGGTAACTCAGGCTGGGAGCTTCACCCGTGGTGCCGAGGACGAACAAGCCCGCAACACCACCGGTGATGAGGTGTTCGACCAAGCGTTCGAGGCCGGGAATGTCCAATGTATCGCGGTCAAGCAATGGCGTGACCATAGGCGGGACGATGCCGCGTAAGGGAGCTGTCATGAAATTGGGAGGCATTAAATTGGTTAGCTTCGTCTGACGACGGCGGCTACGGGTTTGAAGATTAAGCGGCGCGGCGGCGGGGTTTGCGAGTGGTTGATTTTTCAGGCTCGCCGCTTTCGATGCGGTTGAGTTCATCGAGCAAATCACCGGGCAGGCCGAGTGAAATGGTGCGGGTGTCACTGGCGTTGTGAAGCTGGTCGTAATGTTCCAGTGTTTGCTGGCGGCTCACGCGGATGTGCTCAGCCATCAGCTTGCGGGCGCGATCTTGGTTACCAGACTCCACGGCTTTCAAAATCTGTGTGTGGTAATCGAGGGTTTCTTTCAATACGGCGGCCGTGTGTTCCTGACGGGGGGTGCCGAAGACGCCAGTGAGGAGGCGTGAATCGGTGACAATCTTCATGAGGCGGCGATTGCCTGCTGCGCGCAAGAGAACCAAGTGAAAGCCTAGATCGGCGGAAAGCAGGCGGCGCATCTGAGCGGCGTCTAGCGCGGGGCGCTTTGTATCTGCCAGCTCTTTGATGAGGACAGCGATTTCATCGCAAAAGCGTTTTAGTTTCGCGAGTTCTTCAACGGGTAACTTGCCAGCAGCTTGCGCGACAGCGAAGGGCTCAAGGGCTTCGCGCAGTTCGTAGAGTTCGCTGAGGTCGCGGCGTTGCAACTCTTTCACAATGGTGCCGTAACGGGGCACCTGTTCCAGCACGCCTTCCTGCTCCAGATCGCGGATGGCTTCGCGCACGGGAGTGCGGCTCATGCCGATCTCGCTGGCGATGGACTGCTCGGAGACAACGGTGCCGGAGGTCAGTTCACCGGCAAGGATCTTCCGTTGCAGATGGTCGTAGGCCTGTTTGCGAAGAGACGGAGCGCGCATGTTCGGTTTCGCTTTACTTGAGATGTGCTGCTGGTATACCAGTGGAATATCCAATGTCAATTCGCGATGTGTTCAACGCCTTCGCGGAACCAAACTCGATGACCATGAAAGCGTTTTCGTTACTGGCCGCTGCGACAACTCTGATCGCAGTTGCATCTCCTGCCTTTGGGCAGAATCTGGATCGCATCAAATACAACAATCCCGGGCTGGCGGTAGATTTGGGTGTCGGCCTCTGGGCATGGCCGGTGCCATGTGATGTAGATGGGGATGGGGATTTCGATCTCGTCGTATCCTGTCCGGACAAGCCGTATAACGGCGTGTATATCTTCGAGAATGTCACTGGAGATACGGCGAAGAACAAGATGCCGGTGTTCAAAGCACCGCGCCGCATCAGCAAGACGGTGCATTATGTGACACCTTCATATGTTGATGGTAGATTGCGCGTGCTGACGCCGGAGAAAGAGTATCCGGATTTTCTCAAGACCGGTTTAGATAACGCGGTGAAGCTGCAAGTGACGACGAAGGGCGTGCATACGGTCGCAGTGGGCAGCAAGCCGGACTTCTACAAGATCCGCCACAATCAATGGCGTTATGTAGATTATGATGGTGATGGGAAGCTGGATCTCACGGTGGGTATCGAGGATTGGGCGCATTACGGCTGGGATAACGCATGGGATATGCAGGGTAAGTGGACGAATGGGCCGTTGCACGGGATTGTGTATGTGCTGAAGAATGAGGGCAGCACAAAGGAACCGAAGTATGCTAAGCCGTTTCTAATCGAAGCAGGTGGCAAGCGATTGGATACCTTTGGTTGCCCTTCGCCGAACTTCGTTGATTTCGATAACGACGGTGATCTGGACATCTTGTGCGGTGAGTTTTTGGATGGGTTCACGTATTTCGAGAACATCGGCTCGCGCACGGCTCCGAAGTATGCGGCGGGCATCAAGCTGAAGGCGGCGGATGGCAAGCCGTTGGTGATGGATCTGGAGATGATTGTTCCGGTGGCGTTTGATTGGGATAAGGATGGCGACTACGACTTGATCGTGGGTGATGAGGATGGGCGCGTAGCGTTCATCGAGAACACGGGTAAGCTGAGCAAAGATCGCACGCCGCAATTCCTCCAGCCGAAATATTTTCAGCAGGAGGCGGATGAGGTGAAGTTCGGCGCGCTCGCTACACCCGTCGGCTTTGATTGGGATGGCGATGGCGATACGGACATCATATGCGGCGATACGGCGGGATATGTGGCGTTCTTTGAAAACCTCAGCGGGCCGGGTGTGGAGCAACCGAAGTGGGCGGCACCGAAGCGGCTTGAGGCAGATGGGAAAACGCTGCGTATCATGGCGGGACCGAACGGTTCCATCCAAGGACCGGCAGAAGCGAAATGGGGTTACACGACGCAATCGGTTTCGGACTGGGATGGCGATGGTTTGCCCGATCTCATCGTGAATTCCATTCTCGGTAAAGTGGTGTGGTATAAAAATGTTGGTACGCGCACGAAGCCGAAGCTGGCAGCGGCGAAACCGATCGAGGTGGAATGGAAAGGCGCGCAACCGACGCTCTCCTACGGCTGGCTCCGCCCGGAAGGCAAAGGCTTGCTCACGCAATGGCGCACGACGCCGGTGACGGTGGATTTCAACAAGGATGGGCTGGTGGACCTCGTGATGTTGGATCATGAGGGTTACCTCTCATTCTTCGGGCGGAAGAAGGAGGGCAGCAAACTGGTGTTGCTGCCGCCGCAACGCATCTTGTGTGATGACAAGGGCGCGCCGTTGCAGTTGAACGCGAAGATTGCGGGCGGAAGTGGACGTCGCAAGCTGACGGTTCTCGATTGGGATGGAGATGAGAAATTGGATGTGCTGGTGAACAGCCAGAATGCTCAATGGCTGCGGCAGGTCGCGCAGAAAGACGGCAAGTATCTTTTCGAGAACAAGGGCAATGTGGATACGCGCAACATCGAAGGGCACGACACGCATCCGACGGCGGTTGATTGGAACAAGGATGGGGTGCCGGATCTATTGATCGGGGCGGAGGATGGGCGGTTGTATTATCTGAGGAATCCGAGGCCGGTTGCACCGGCGGGCCAATAAGTCTCTGGCGGCCTTCAGGCCGCGTCATCTAACCACAAAAATGCCCAAGGCAGCTTAGCTGCCTTGGGCTGAAATCTTTTAGCCCTTTGGGCTAAAGCCGAGGTGATCGATATTCGTTACTCCTTCAAGCGGCCGGCGGACCAGAGGATGCCGCGGGAGACGTAGTTCAGGAAGACTTCGTCGCGGAAGGTGTCGTCGGAGTGGCCGTAGGTGGTGCCGAAGACGCGGGCTTTGCCGTATTGGTTCGTCCAGATGACGGGGTGGTCTTTGCCGTCTTTCTCGCTCTTGGAGGTGGCAAGGGCTTTGGCGTTCGGCCAGAGTTTTTCGATGATGTAGAGTTCGTCTTTCGGAGTGACCCAGTTGGCGGGCATGCCCTTGAGCGCGGGGTGGTTGGCTTCGACGAGCTTCACAGGGTAATTGCTCTGGTGATCGTGGCGGCGGCTGGTGACGCCCAGCAATTCGCGCCAGTCATCGACGGTCGCCGCACGATAGGTGTGCATGGCGCAGTGGATGACGACAGCCGGTGTGCCGGCGTGATGGGCTTTGGTGATCTTATGGATGTAATTGGTATCCGTGGTGTCGGCGAAGCATTCGTTGTGGATGACGACGTCGAATTTCTTGGACCACTTGGGATCGTCGTAGAGCGGGATCTGGGCTTTGGTGCCGGTGCCGCCTTCCATCACGACGGTCCAATCGACCTTGACCATTTTGTTCAGCGCATTGGTTAGCTGGGCGCTTTGGAAGGTGTAGTTGTGGCAGCAGCCGCCGGTGACAAGGAGGGCGCGGAGCGGTTTCTTGCCTTTGACATCGGGGGATTGTTGGGCGGAGGAAAGGTTTGTGGTGGCGAGGGCGAAGACGCCGACGGCAAACAGGGCGATGAGGCGATGGATCATGGGTGGGAGTTTAGAAGCGACAACTAAGAATGAACAGCGGGAAAAGTTTTTAAGCCACTGATGGAACACAGAAGAAACACGGTTGAGGGAAATCTTGGGTGGGGAGATCAACCGCGAACTGTGCGAAATACACGAGCGGGGAAGGCGGCCGATCACAGATCGCCAAGAGCCGAGAAATACAGATGATGAAATGGTTACTTTTAAGGGATTGGCCTTGCGGCACTGGCGAAGCTGCGCGAAAATTTTGGGATGCGTTTGCCTGTGATTTTGCGACGAGCGGAAGTGGTCCGAACGGTGGGTGTGCTGGCGTTTTCGTTGGCGGTGGCGCCGGTCGCTGTCATGGGGGCGACATCGGAGCAGGTAGCAGGTTGGAAGCGGGCGGCGGAGCAAGGGGATCTGCAATCACAGCATTATCTCGGCTACATCTATGCAAATGGTGAAGGTGTTACGAAGGATCTGACGGAGGCGGCGAAGTGGTATCTGCTGGCGGCGAAGCAAGGGAATGCGGATGCGCAGCAATACACAGCTTATCTTTATGCGAGCGGCCAGGGTGTGAAGCGTGATCTGGCGGAGGCGGCTAAGTGGTATCGGGAGGCGGCGAACCAGAATGTGGCTCTGGCACAGTATGCCTTGGGCATGGCGTATCAGAATGGGGATGGCGTGAGCGTGGATGCGGGCGAGGGAGCGCGGTGGCTGGAGAAGGCGGCAGTGCAGGGGTATGCACCGGCGCAACATTCGCTGGCGCTGGCGTATTATTCGGGCAGGGGTGTGACGAAGAATGCGAAGCTGGCGGCGGATTGGTGGCGCAAGGCGGCGGAGCAAGGGCTGGAGGCGGCGCAGTTCAATTACGCGGTGCTGATCGCAAATGGCGAAGCAGAGGCCAAGGACAAAACAGAAGCGGTTACATGGTATGAACGCGCTGGTGAAAAGGGCGTGGTGGCGGCCTATTACAATCTCGCGGTATTATATGCGAGTGGCGGCATCGTGGAGAAGGATGTAGCGGAATCGGTGAAGTATTACCGGCTGGCTGCGGAGCTTGGCCACGCCGGGGCACAATATCAGCTCGGAGCGATTTATGCGATGGGACTCGGGGTTTCCCCGAACATCGAGCGGGCACTTGAGTGGTATCAAAAGGCGGCGCAACAGAAGCACCCGGAGGCGTTGTATAATCTGGGGATTCTTTACGCGAATGGGGAAGGCGTGAAAGCGGATGCGGCCAAGGCGGCGGAACATTACCGGCAAGCGGCGGATTTGAACCTGCTCGCGGCACAGCATGCTTTGGGGCATTGCTACCAGCAGGGGGAAGGGGTGAAGAAAAGTCCAGCTGAGGCGCTGAAGTGGTATCAGAAGGCGGCCGAGCAGAAGTATGCTCCGGCGATGGCAGCGATCGCGTATCTGTATTTTCAGGGTGAAGGCGTAGCCAAGAGTTTGACGGAAGCGGTGAAGTGGTATCGCCGGGCGGCAGAGGCGGGATTGGCGAGCGCGCAATCGAGCATGGGTTATTTCTATTATTCTGGTGAAGGCGCGACGCGGGATGCGGTGGAGGCGGCGAAGTGGTGGCGCAAGGCGGCGGAACAGGAGGATGCTTCTGCGCTTTTCAATCTGGGACTGCTCTACACGAATGGTGAGGGCGTGAAACGCGACCCAGCGGAAGCGGCGAAATGGATGAAACGCGCGGCAGAGCAAGGTTACGGACCGGCACTTTACAATCTCGGAAGTCTGCATAATGAAGGTGCAGGTGTGCCAAGGAATCCGCGCGAGGCCGTTCGCTATTGGAAAGAAGCTGCGGAGAAGGGGTATGCGGCGGCACAATACAATCTGGGCGTACGCTATGCGACGGGTGAAGGCGTTTTCCAAGATACTAAAGAAGCGGTGAAGTGGTATGAGAAGGCGGCGGCACAAAATCATGCGGCAGCGCAAGCAGCCTTGGGCACGCTCTACGCCGAAGGAAAAGGTGTGGCGAAGAGTGACGTGAAGGCGAAAGATCTTTGGCTGAAGGCGGCGGACCAGGGGAATCTGGGTGCGCAATATAATCTGGCGCAGACTTACGCCGGTTCACAGGATTTCAAACTAGCGGCTAAGTATTATCAGCTCGCGGCAGCCCAAGGGCATGCGGGGGCGGCTTATAATTTAGGGCTTCTCTATACCAAGGGTGATGGGGTGCGGCAGGATGCCGCCGCCGCCTTGAAGCTATATCGCCAAGCGGCGGAGAAAGGGCATGCGCAAGCGCAGTTCAATATGGGTGTGCTGCATGCCACAGGCGAGGGTGCAAGCAAAGATATGGCGGCAGCAGCGGGCTGGTACCGCCAGGCAGCAGACCAGCGTTATGGGCCGGCGCAGTTCAATCTGGGTGTGGCTTATGCAAATGGTGACGGGGTAAGTAAAGACATGGTGGAAGCATTGAAGTGGGTGGAACTGGCGGTGAATAATGGGCAGGCAGCCGCAGCGACAACGCGTGACCAGATGCGGAGCAGTTTGAGCGCCACTGAGCAAGCGGAGGCGATGCGGCGGGTGGCGGAGTTCAACCGGAAATAAAAAACCCGGAAACAATGATGTTTCCGGGTTTTTGAGAAAGGACGAGTTGATCAGTCGCGAGGAGAGACCGTCCAGACACCACGCGGGTTGGTCATGCTGGTCGCAGGCGTCAAGGTGGCGCGGCTGACCGTGGCGTTCGGAGCGAGGGTTTCCACGTGACCATCGAGGAAGAGGTAGTTCACGTTACCATTGTGGTATTGAGGACCCTGGCCAGACGCAGAGCCGGTGAAATGACTGTTGGGGTTGCTGATGTCACCACCGGTGACAGCGCCCAAGATGTTATTGTCATCGATATGCTCGGTGATATAGAGCGTTTCGACGGGCGCTTGGATCGAGGTGCTGAAAAAAGCCGCCTGACGATATGCCCAACGGGTGCTGACATAGGTGTTCGGATCCTTAGTATTCCAAGTCTGGAGCAAATTGGCAGCGCCACCGGCAGGGGAGAACCAATCCCACCAGAGACCAACGCCAGATTCCGCCGTAGGACTCGGAGGCCAGACGGTATTGGTGGCCACCATGCTGTGACGGGAGATGGCGTAGCTGCGCCGGGAGGTTTTGGCGACATCTGTGTAGGTGGCGTTATACCAGGCGGTATTCGCCCAAGAGGCGGTGACAACGAGCTTGTCTGCCGGGCATTTGAAAACCTTGGAGGCTTTCTCAGCGGGCAGGGTCAGGCGCCAGTAATCTTGAGAGGCGGCGAAATCACCGGACAAGACCAAACTTCCATTGGCGTAGTTGCTGAGCAAATCATCCCACGAGATGTCGTGGCCGGAATCCATGCGGACCAGGCCGTAGGTGATCTTGTCTTTGTTATCGCCGAGATACATGGAGGCAGCGGTAGCCACCTGCTTGAGATTGTTCATGCAACCAGCGCCTTGGGCACGGGCTTTGGCCTTGGACAAGGCGGGCAGGAGCATGCCGGCAAGGATGGCGATGATGGCGATGACCACCAACAATTCGATCAAAGTAAACGCACGCAAGCGTGAGATCGGAGTTTTCATACGATTGGATTGTGAGTAAGGGGCTGGTGAATCATTCGTTGACGATGATGATGCGCAAGTTCGGCTCATCAATCTTATACTTTTTTCCCGGAGGCGTGGGTGGAAGCTGATCGAGGCGTTTGGCGGTGACCAGTTCGTTCAAATCTTTGGGGCTGCGCATCTCGATGCTGCGGAAGGACTGGTAGGCGTTATTCAGGTTGACCAAGTGGGGCAAAAACTCGGCTTCCACATTGTTCAGCAGGCCGGGGCCGGTAGGAGCCGATGTAGCCGGAGTGCCGGGGGGAGGTGCCACGGGTGCTTCAGGAGCTGTAGCACCAGCAGGTGGCGGGGTGACGGCCGCAGTGTTTTGCGGTTGATTCACTTGCACATCGGCGGCGGTGGGGGGAGCGGAAGGCGCCGGGGTACCGGAATCGGAATCTCCACCGCAGCCGACGAGGCCGGATGAAATAGCAATCAAGGTCGCTGCAAACACTGCTTTCTTCATAAGTACGAATAACACAACCGCGCCATTGGATAAGTTTTCCTGCTTCAATAGCGGGTTATGTATTATGTAGAGGGTAGCCTTGCTTAAACGAGTGCGTCAAGGGAAGGTGGAATAGGCAAAAATGGCTAGGGAGCGGCCATCTGGGAAATGGGTTCTGGACAGTCTGTTTCGGCCATCAATTTCCCCTTCTCAGTGTGGGTGGCGGTTGTTAGTTTAGCATTATGATTCTCAAAAAAGGCGAAAAAATTCACGTCATTCACCGGCGGAATTTTGAGAGCGAAGCGAGGCGTCATTTTGTGGGTATCGTGGAGGCATACGAGAATGGCGTGGCGAGGGTGACGGGTAATGTTTTTGCGGTGGACCGGTCCAAGTATGCTTTTGTGCGGCGTCCGGAGACGCGCACCCGGATCATCTCTTTGATGAGCGGGGATCTGCTGGTGAACGTCATTCCAGCAGAGGTGGACATCGCCAAGGTCCACTATAAGGTGGAGAACAAGGTGACGCGCGTGACGGATGGCGCGAACTGGCATCTGGATCTGAGCGAGATGGCGTGGCAGTAGGAACAGGAACCGCGTTGTCTGCGGTTTGAGCTGCTGCTTTCGGGATGGACTTATGCGCGCATGTTGTCGTGGTCTGCGGCTGTTTCTCCAGGTGAATTTCCGCGTCCGTGGTAGGTGAACAGAAAATAAGCGAGGACCAGGCCGATCACACCTGCCAATGCGCTCCAAAAAAGTGGCCAGTTCGTGCCGCTTTGGCGGTCGCAGACGTTGAACCACCAGCCGGTGCCAAGGTAGCCGATGAGGTTGCCAACCCCGCCGGTCATGAACGCCATGAGTGCCTGTGCCCGTGCCTTCCATGCCGGATCGATACGTTGATCCAGATATATCTGGGTGGTGATGAAGACGAGGGTGAAGGCAAAACCGTGCAAGGTCACGCCAGCGAGCAAAGACATCCTGGTATCCAGCGCACAGAGGATGTAGCGCAGCATGCCGATGGACAGACCAGCGGCGAAAAGCCACTTCAAACGGAATGCGGTGAGCAAACAGGCCAGCCCCAGCATGGCGATGATCTCTGTCACCTGGCCGAGCGACATCCAGGCACTGGTGTGTTCCAGGCCCAGATCCCGCATGTGTGTGGGGGAGTAAGGGTAGAAGGCCGCGAGGGGGATGCTGAACAGTGCGGCCATGATGAAGACGACGCGATGATCGTGATTTTTGAGCAGTGAGAGCGCGTCCAGTCCCAGCCGTTCTTTAAGAGTGAGGTGACGGGCCGTTTTCGGTGGGGGCACTGAGGGGAGTATAAAGGTGAAAGCGGATACGAGCAACCATACGATCGCCCCAGCAAAACCTGACATCACAGAGGCATCCGCATTCAGCAGGCTTACCACCCAGCAGCCAGCCATCCAGCCAAGGGTGGCGACAGCGCGGACGGGACCGAACTGACGTTTGGAGTTTTGCAGGCGTGAGAAGACGATGGTGGTGGAGAGGCTCCAGCCGGGGGAGGAGCAGAGGGCGTGCAGTTGAATCGTGGCGAGCACGATCCAGCGGTTCCACCCCAAGTGGATCGCACTGCTGGCCAGGGCCATCGCGATGGCGGTGGCCACGGCGAGCCAACGCAGGACGACGACGGGTGAACCGCGCCGGTCGGCCATGGCACCGAAGATCAGGGGAGAGATGAAGGCGGCTACTGCAGACGTGGCGAAGGCGTAAGCGCGGATGCTGTGCAAACCATGAGCGTCCAGCACCATGCCGAGGGGCACGAACCACATGCCCATGGCCATGGCGTTGAGGAAAAACAGGGCGGCGAGTTCGGCATACTCGGCCCATCCGGTTGCACGTTGCACGGCGCGGACACTAGAAGCGGTTTTACAGGCAGGCAAGGGTTAGGTTGCCGAGGAGGGGAACAGGTTTTCGCAGCTTTTGAATGACATCGTGCCGGAGAATGACTGATTAAGGAGGTGCTGAATGCGCCGTAGAAATGGCTGCTAAAAACATCAGATCAGGTCGAGTATGGTCTATCGGACCGGCAGACCCGGTATTTGAATCTCGGGTTGGGCATTCTTTGCAAGCCGGGTTTGATTTGTGCTTCGAGCCCTGGCCTGTTACTTTCTTTCCGCACGTTGAATCCGCCCGTTGCCATCATCTGCCCCGACTATCCACCTCGTCCCGGTGGCGTCTCTGATTATACTGCGCTGCTGGTTGCGAAACTTGTCCGCCACACATCCGTTCATCTTATCACCTCCACGGACACACAGGCACCACCATCCTCCGTCACGGTTCAGCATATTGCCGACTGGCGTGACGAAGCAGCGCTTTTCACGCAGTTGAATGCATTGCCGCCGGAGACATCGTTGCTCTGGCAATATGTCCCGCACATGTATGGCCGGGGTGGTGTGGCCCCGATGGTTCCACGACTGGTCAAACAGCTTTCGACTGCCCGGCGAGGGAGGCAAATAGTTGTGGCTCATGAGATCGCGGCCCCCTGGTCTTTGCTGCCGAATCGCGCGTGGTATGCACGGGCACATCGTCAGCAATGGCAGGAAATCGTCCGCTGGGCAGATGCGGTAGTCACTTCCACGCAAGCGTGGTGTGACGAATGGCAGACCAAATTGCCGCAGCACAAGCTGAAGTTCAGCTATGCCGCTTCACCCAGCACCATTCCGGTGGCATCTGTTTCTTCGGTGAAAGACTTGCGTCGTGATTGGCGCAAGCGGCGTGGATGGGAGGAGGACATGCTGGTGCTCGGCTGGTTCGGAACGGCGAGTGCAGCCAAGCAACTGGACTGGGTGCTCGCCGCCCAGAAGTTCGGTCAATCCACCGGTCGCCCCGTCGCCCTCATCCTGATCGGTAAGGCCGAGGATGTGGCCCGAACGCAAAACTCGCCTTTGATCCAGAGCACGGGGTATGTGGATGCCGCCGATGTCTCGCATGTTCTGCAGAGCATCGATCTGCTTTTGCTTCCTTTCATCGACGGAGTTTCGGAGCGGCGTACCTCGTTCATGGCCGGGCTTGCCCATGGCACGCCAGTCGCGACGACGCGCGGCCACAATACTGGTGACACCCTGCGCCGGGCCGGTATTTGTTCCCTGGCGGACGCCAAAGATCCCACTACGTTTCTTAAACAAGTGGCGGAGTTGCTGCTCCAATCTGAGACGCGCCGGGACTTGGGTGAACGTGGCCGCGCTCATTATCGGAAGTATTATGACTGGCCTGCTGTGACCGCACACTTGTTGCAACAACTCCGCCGGGAGGTTCATCCCAATTGAATCCGCTAGTCACCATCGGTCTGCCCACTTACAAACGCTTCGCTTACCTGCAGGAAGCGGTCGCTGCCGCGTTGGCGCAAACGTATGCGCCTATCGAGGTGCTCATCAGTGATGACGGGCCCGGAACGGAGATAGGCCCGTGGTCCCGGTCGCTGGCGGAGCAAGATCCTCGCGTCCGCTATCAAAAAAATGCGCACAATCTCGGTTTGGCCGGGAACTGGAATGCTGTTGTGGAGGCTGCGCGCGGGGAATGGCTGGTGCTGATGGGGGATGATGACCGGCTGTGTCCTGACTTTCTGGAAAAGCTGGTGCCTCTGGGGCAGCCGGATGTTTCCGTAGTTTTTGCCAATCATTATCTGATCGATGAAGATGGTCACAGGCTGCTTGAAGCCAGCCGCCAGCATACGATCGACTACTCAAGGGACCAGATCCCGGCTGGCCGGCTGGTCAATAAGGAGTGCTGGGTCTGGCGCAATGCCCTGCCCATGTGCAGTGCTATCGTACGAACTGAGGATGCCCGGAAGTTACGTTTCAAGGCGGACTTGAACACGCCCGAAATCGAGTTTTTCTTGCGTCTGGCCTGTGCCGGAGGTGGTTTTGTGTTCCATCCGGAGTATCTCATGGAGTATCGCACGCATTCCCAATCCGCCACGACGGCGGGACTGTGGGGCGAACGGCTGGCGGATTACTTGTTACCCTTGCCGGTGAGTGCGGAAGCTGAGCCGTGGAAACGCCAGTTCATGAATGGTCTCCTGCCGGGTGCCGTGACCCGCGCCCTGTTGTTGGGGGAAAGTGGACGCGCGCGCAAATATCTCGACAGCCCCTACTATCCCGATAAGGGCGCGGGTGGTGCCGCCCGGTGCACACAACGCCTTTGCGCGTGGCTTCCGGGTGGTTGTACACTGTATCGTATGCTATTCTCGTTGCGCCACAAGGTGCTGGCGAGGCCCCCGGTCCCTCGCGTATCCTGAACGAAACGATGCGTACCGCGCTCAAGAGCACAGCCGAAGTCATCCGCATATTGTGGCGTTTGCGCCCTTATTTGAGGGGTGGACGCCATCTGATCCTTGCGGTGGTCATCGCGGCTTTTCTGGCCACGATGCTGGAGAGCATCGGGGTGGGGCTCTTGGTTCCCTTGCTTTCCTTGTTGCTGGAGGGTGAAGGGGCCGCGCCCATGCGGCCCATTTTGGTGATGCAGGATTGGATCCCCGGCAAGTCCACCTCCTTTTATGTGGGCGGATTCTGTCTGCTCGTGCTGACGGCCATCATCGGCAAGAATGTAGTGCTGTATCTAAGCCAAGTGCTGGCTGCCCGGCTGAAGAAACGCACTTCGGTGAATTTGCGTGATGCGCTTTTCCGCAAGTTGCAAAGCGCACCATTGAGCCTCTTTGAGCAACGGACTTCCGGCGAGCTTACCAACATCTGCTACAACGAGACGGGCCGGGCCAATTGCGCCATCGATTATCTGTTGCTCGGGGGGCAGCGAGTCAGCATGGCATTGCTCTATATGGCCATGCTGGTTTACATCTCCTGGCCGCTGAGCATTCTCACCGTCTGCCTCGGCTTCCTTATCGGCCTGTCGGTCAGTTCGATGCAGCGCAAGCTCAGTCAGCGCGGCAAGGAGGTCAGTGACAACAACCAGGAAGTCCTCAGTTGCCTGCATGATGCATTCAGCGGCATCCGCGTGGTGCGGGCCACGAACTCCCAGCAACGTGAGACCGATCGTTTTCACGAGGTCAACCTTAAGCAGGCCGCCACGGACGAAAAAGTGAGCCGTTACAACGCCATGATGTCCCCCTTGGGCGAAGTCATCGCAGTGATGGGTGCGATGGCCATCGTGGGGCTGGCTTACTGGTTCTTTGTCAGCACCGGCAAGATGCGTGCACCACACTTGATGGCATATGGTTTCATCCTGTTGCGATTGCTGCCGCTGGTGAACCAGATCTATGGCCTTTTAGGCACGCTTGTATTTCTGGCGCCTGGTGTGCGGGAAGTGGAAACGTGGCTGACAGCACCGGACTTTCCTCAAAAGTCCTTTGGTGACAGCAAGTTCACCGACGTCAAAAAGGAGATATGCTTTGAGAATCTGGGCTTCACCTACGAGAACGGCACGGAAGCCATCAAGAATGTGAGCTTCGTCGTGCCAGCGGGCAAAACGGTCGCTCTGGTCGGCCCGTCGGGATCAGGAAAATCCACGCTTGCCTCCCTTTTGCTCCGCCTCCGCCAGCCTACGCAGGGCAGGATCAGTGTGGATGGCACGGATTATTGGGAGTTTTCCGCGGCATCATGGCATCAGCGCGTTTCCGTGGTGGAACAAGAGGCATTTCTTTTCCACGACACGCTCCGGGCCAACATCACGTACGGGCACGAGAAAAGTACTGAAGCGGATATCAAGCAGGCCATCACTGATGTGGCGCTGGAAGACGTGATCCAAGAGCTGCCGGAAGGTTTGGACACGATCGTGGGTGAGCGCGGCATGCTCCTCTCCGGCGGCCAACGTCAACGCCTGGCCATAGCAAGAACACTTGTCCGGCATCCTACAGTGATGGTTTTGGACGAAGCCACCTCGGCCTTGGACAACATCGCCGAACGGCAGGTGCAGGCCGCGCTGGAACGCGCCCGTCAGGGCCGCACAGTGGTCGTCATCGCTCACCGCCTCTCCACGATCCGTAATGCTGACCATATCGTGGTGATGCAGAACGGGCAGGTCGCCGAGCAGGGCACGTGGGAACAACTCGTGGCGCGAAAAGGACTCTTTGAAAAATTGGTCAGCCACAGCGGCATGACCCATCTCGCCGAAGCGACCGCATAGCCATACATCATTCATGCGCGGGAAACTTAAAGAACTGTGGCATCGCCATCTGGACCGGAAACCCTGGGTTTTCCGCGACCGGTTCGGGCTGCGCTATCTGTTCACACCGCAGGATGACATAGCCCATTATTGCGACCGCAGCGCCGTCATTGATAATCCTTCATTTCTCGCCTATCTGCAGGAGGTGGTGAAGCCCGGCCAAACGTTTGTGGATCTCAGCCCGGTCATCGGTGGTGTCACGATGCTGGTGGCGCAAAAGATGAAGGAGTCCGGTGCCGTTTTTGCGTTCGCCTCTGACGCTGATACGTATCGACAACTGGTGAACAACGTGGCGCTGAACCGGCTTACTGCTACCGTTCGTGTGATAGGCCGGAACGTGTTGGGCTCGGCAGCCGCCCCGGCCTCAGCGACGCTGGACGAATTTGCCGCTAGTTGGAGCTGGACGGCGGTGGATCATCTGCGCCTGAAAGAGCCAGCGCTTCTGGCTTGCCTGAAAACGAGCGCCCCGGCCCTGCTCAAAGCTGGCCGCATCCGTGAAATTTTGCTGGATGATGTGCCGCCGGCCGCCCTCTCAGACGCGGTTGCTGTGTTGCGGCAATGCGGGTTCACCGTGCAAATGCTTTCTGCCGAAGGGAAGTTTCAGCCGCTGGGCTCGAACACACCGTCGGCCCGGCTGAACCTTATCGCCACCCGTCTGGAGGCCACCCATGGCTGACCCTCAAGCCTTGGGCAAACATCGCGCCTTTTGTCTCGCTGAAGACCGGGGCGGAGCGGAGATCGGCATCAAGTTCGCCATCCTCAGCTTGCGCGAGCATTGTCCAGAGGCGCATGTCTTTCTTTACCGGCCCAATCCCATTCCGGAATTTCGTGAATGGCTCAGGCCGCATTCGGAGATGGTGACGCTCATCGACCACTGGCCCGCTGGTGCACAAGGATGGAACTGCAAGCCGCACACGTTGCTGCCCATCTTGCGGGAGGGCTGGCGCGAAGTTGTCTGGCTGGATTCGGACGCAATCCTTTCTGCCTCCGTCTCGGCGTTGCTGGATTCATTGAAGGATGACGAGATCGTCGTGGCGGAGGAGGCTGCCAGCCAGCCGGACAAAGGTACGGAACTCCGCACGCGCGGCTGGAACTTTGCCGTGGGCCGGAGTATTCCTTGCACATTGAACTCTTCCTTCCTGCGAGTCACAGCGAGGCATGAACCGCTGCTTAGCCGCTGGCAGGAGTGTCTCGAAAGCGAAGAGTACCATCGCTATGATGGATGTCCGCTGATGGAGCGGCCGCCGCATGCGCGTAGTGATCAAGATGTGCTCAATGCCCTGTTAGGTTCCGCGGAGTTCGCACATCACCCGGTCAGGCTGCTGCATACGGGGCGTGATATCATCCACTGCGGCGGCGCTTTGGGCTATGGCTTGGGGGAACGGTTGCGCGGCATCTTCGGACCTTCACCGATGGTCCTGCACGCCATTGGCGGCAAGCCGTGGGTGATGCTCGGCCCTGGATGTCCAGACAAAGGCTGGTTCGGCATGCTGCGACGGCTGATGCAGGAGCTATCACCGTATGTGGCTGCCGTACGCAAGTATCGTGAGGCTGTGCAAGAACCTTGTCCGTGGCTGGATTATCACACTGCCCCGGGTATCGTGCTTCGTGTCTTGGGGCTGGGCAATCATGCGTTGCGCGGCCTGCCGGTGACGGTGCTGGCTACGATGTGGTCAATGTTTCGCCGTTCTCCGGCTTGAAGCGCAGCCGTCCGCCTGCGACGCTTCCATTGTGTACGGCACCTCCAGCATCACCGCCGCCATCTGCACGCACAATCCTGACAGGGCTGTGTTTCAAAGATGTCTTGCAGCTTTGCGGGCACAACAGCATGTGCCGGTACAGACGGATCTGCTGGTGATCGATAACGGATCCCAACCGCCATTGGCAGAGCTTCCGGGCGGAGGTGATTTTCCGGGTTTCTCCTCTGTCCGCATCGTGCGGGAGGACCGGCTTGGACTCACGCATGCGCGGGAACGGGCCTTGCGCGAGGCCCGGAGTGAGGTGGTG
Source organism: Verrucomicrobiia bacterium (assembly GCA_036405135.1). NCBI lineage: Bacteria > Pseudomonadati > Verrucomicrobiota > Verrucomicrobiia > Verrucomicrobiia bacterium. Next base: position 65,107 of record DASWYF010000047.1, read on the forward strand.
GTTTTTGTTGATGATGACAACTTTTTGCGTCCGGATCATCTCGCGGTAGCGGCAGATTTTTTTAGCCGGCATCCAAAAGCCGGGGCTGCGGGGGGGAAGTGCCGCGGCAAGTGCGAAACCACGCCTCCGGCTTGGTTTGAATCCATCGCAGGTTATCTGGCGGTGACGGATGATGGTGAGAAGCGGTTTCACGTAGCGGAACCCTCATGGTGGGCGCCAGTGGGGGCGGGCATGGCAGTCCGTCGTGCAGTTGCGTTGGAAGCGTTTACCAAGCCCATGTTGTTGACGGATCGCCGCGGCAAGTCGCTCTCTTCAGGTGGCGATACCGAGATCTGCTATCGTATCTGCCGCTCGGGTCATCAGCTCTGGTATCTTCCCGAGCTGGTCCTGGATCACTATATGCCTGCGTGGCGCTATGATCCTGCCTACCTGCTGAGACTGGCCAAGGGCATCGGCGAATCCCAGGCCATCCTGGATCTTTACCGGATGCCCGATGACCGGCGCAGCCGGTTGCTAGTGCTACGGCGTGCCATCTATTTCGGACGGCAGGGGCTGGCCTTGAAAAGAAAGGCGGCCCGAGACACGGATGAAAGGACCCGGCTGGCCAGCCAGATGAGGTGCGTGCAATTTTTGACGCAGTCGCGGGCCATGTTCAGTTTGTGTTTTAATCTGCCGAAGCTTTAGTCATCATCAACGAGCAATCGATGTTTCCCTCCGTCATGGCCGCTGAAACACCAGCCGTTTCCATCATCATCCCGCTATATAATGCGGAACGTTGGATTCTGGAAACGCTTGCCAGTGTCCGCGGCCAGACTTTCACCGGTTGGGAGATCGTCGTGGTGGATGACGGGTCTTCTGACAACGGTCCGGCAATGGTTGCAGCCGAGGGCGCGCGCGATCCGCGCATCCATCTATACAAGCAGGCCAATGCTGGTCCGGCAGTCGCCCGTGATCTTGGCATGCGACAGGCAAAGGGAGATTGGATACTGTTTCTGGATTCCGACGATCTCCTGCCTGTGGGACGGCTCAGTCGCGATCTGGCGGTGGCACGCGACAATCCGCACTGCAAGGCGGTTGCCGGCGCCACTGAATGGTTCAGCGAGGATGGCAAGATCGATCATCGCGCGTTGCTGGCACATGACAAGCATCTTAACTTGTGGCGACACCAGTTCCACGCGGTGTTCAACTTCGCCGCCATACTGGTCAGGCGGGACATTTACCACACCAGCGGCGGATTCAGCGCGGACCGTTCTGTACATTACGCCGAGGACTATGACTACACACTACGTCTGCTGGAGCAGTGTGAGATGGCGCAGATCGAGGACATCGGTGTGCGGGTCCGCAAGCATGGGAGCAACCGTTCCACTTTGGCGGAGCGCACGGTCATCGATCACACGCTGGAAGTCATCCGACGGACCTGGCGGCGCTATGGAGTGGAACTGTCGGTGGCGGAGGCAGACCGATTGCTGCGTTTCTGGCGGCAGGAACCGGCCGTGCTCACCCTTGCGGATTGTAAAGATGTGATCAGGTTGCAGGGTCTTCTGGCTGGGGCCTATTTAAGAAAGCGGCCAGATGCGCGCTCCTCCGTTGCACGCATTTGGGAGCAGACACTGGCGCTGCGTCTGAACGAAGCGCGTTTCACCAAGGCCGAGGAGAGCGGCCTGTTACGGTTCGAAGCTGAAGAGCGCGGACATCTGGGGGCATCGAAGATCCGGTTGCGCCTGTTTAAAATGCGCTGGCGGCGTTGACTTTCACTGGCAATGAACCATCAAATAGCAATGCCGATGGGCGAGCTTCCAAAATTCAGCATCGTGACGCCTTCGTATAATCAAGGGCACTTCCTTGAGGAGACGATCCTTTCCGTCCTGAACCAGCGCTACCCGCACACCGAGTATATCATCGTGGATGGTGGCAGCACAGACAGCAGCGTGGAGGTCATCAAGCGCTACGAGAGCAAGCTCGCGTGGTGGGTGAGCGAGAAGGATCGCGGCCAGGCCCACGCCATCAACAAAGGACTCGAACGCGTGACGGGCGATATCGTCGCGTATCTGAACAGTGACGATGTTTTCCTGCCCGGAGCCTTTGACATGGTGGCCAAGATCTTCATGGAGCGGCCGCACATCAACTGGCTTGCGGGGAACTGCATCCTGTTCGGCAACGCGGCGGAAGCGTGTGTGAAATATCCCACGCCCGCAGCGGATATCGCCTCTTGGCTGCACTTCAACCGGTTGCCGCAGCAAAGCACCTTCTGGCGGCGTAGCGTGATGCAGAAGCACGGCCTGTTCGAGGAGAAGTTCCGGTACAGCTTTGACTACGAGTATTGGGTGCGGCTGGTGCATGGCGGGGAACGGTGCGAGACGGTCGATTTTCCGCTGGCCGGTTTCCGGCTGCATCCGCAGAGCAAGACAGTGGCCGAAGGCACGCATTTCGCCGGGGAAGACAAGGCGTTCCGCGATCATTACCTTGCCAAAATGAAGCCGGAAGAGGTCCGGAGCTTCGAGCTCATGGAGCGCAACGGCAAGACGTTCGCCCTGTTCGCGAAAGCGGTGGAGTTGAAGAGCGCCGGGAAAAGCTCCGAGGCGTGGGACTGTTTCACGAAGGCCGTTAAGGGGAACCCTGCGGCGTTGGGCACCCGGGTGGGGATGGGGTGCTTGCGGCGTCTGTTCCGCGCAGCGCCAAAATCTCCTGCAGCATGAAAGGAGACCGCTTTCAACCAAGGGTATTGGTGGTCCCGCCATCCTATTTCGCCCGGGAGAGAACTGTGGGGGGCGGCGAGCGATATGCCTTGGAATATGCCCGTGCGCTGTCCGCTTTCACGCCAACGACATTGGCGCTGTTTGACACCACTGCCTCGTGTGAGCAGCAAGGGAGTCTGACAGTGAAGGCTTTCGCCGTCCGTCATTTCAACCAGCGACGCGGTTTCCCTCTTACGCGGCAATCATGGAACGAACTGAAAGAATATGACGTCATCCACGCCATGGTCTTCCCCACGCCGTTGACGGACCTGTTGATGCTCGAAGGTCGTCTGCGTGGGCAGACGCTGGTATTGACGGATGTGGGCGGCGGCGGTTCGTGCTGGAGCACTTATCTGCAGAAGTTGCATCCGCGCCTCAGCCTGAACCGGCTGGCTCATGGGCTGGCCTTGCTCTCAGAGCATGCGGCCAGCTTCTTCACGGAATGGCCGCACCCTAAAAAGATTCTCTTTGGCGGAGTGAATCTGGAAACGTTCCCGGCCACGCCGGTCCCAGAGGGTGGATATGCTCTCTTCATCGGGCGTCTGTTATCGCACAAAGGTGTGCTGCCCCTGATCGAATGTGTGTCTGCCGACACGCCTCTGCACATCGTGGGCAGGGCGTATGACAAGGATTACCTGGCCCGATTACAGAAAGCGGCGGAAGGCAAGAAGGTGACGTTCGTCATGGATGCCGACGATGCGCGACTGCGTGCTGAACTGGCCGGCTCCGCCGTAGTGCTCCAGCCATCGCTGCCCTCGGACGATCCGGGCGGAGACAAATCGGAACTGCTGGGTCTGGTGAATCTGGAAGCCATGGCCAGCGGCAGGCCGGTGATCGTGACACGCACCTGCAGTCTTCCGGAACTGGTGCGGAATGGTGAAACGGGATTCATTGTGCCTCCCGGCGATCAAACCGCGTTGCGGGAGAAGATTGAACTATTGCTGAAGGATGCCGGTCTCGCCGGCCGTATGGGAGCGGCTGCCCGGGCACACATCGAAAGAAATTTCACCTGGCCCCTGGTGGCGACGCGCGGTTTGGAGTTCTATCAGGAGCTTGTCCGTGCTCGTAAGCGGCTCTAGCATGAAACCGATGGCAGCACTCCCGGACAAACTTAATCTCGGTTGCGGCCGCCGCAAGATGGAGGGCCACTTGAACGTGGACCTCGCCGCTAGTGTCGAGCCGGACTGCGTCCATGATCTGGACTGCTATCCCTATCCATGGCCCGATTCATCCTTCAATGAGGTTGTGGCCAAGGATGTCATAGAACATATCGATGACGTGGTGGCGTTCATGAAGGAGATCCACCGTGTGGCCCGGCCGGGAGCCGTGATCCGGTTGACGACACCCCACTTTTCCTGCGCGAACGCTTATGTGGACCCGACCCATAAACACCGTTTGAGCTATTATTCCCTGGATTATTTCACGCCCGGGCATCCGTGGAATTTTTACGGAAGCTCCGGGTTTCAGATCAGGACACGTTCATTGATTTTCACGCCATCATTGTTGAACCGTATCGTCAGCCGTCTGGCCAATCGCCATCCTCACAGTTATGAACAGCGATGGGCATGGAGTTTTCCGGCTTGGTTTCTCTATTTCGAACTGACGGTGATCAAATAGATGAGTGCTGCGACTCAAGATTACGTCAGCGTGGTCATACCTGCGTATAATCGCGCGCACTATATCCATGAGGCGCTTGCTTCGGTTTTTTCCCAAGGCCCGTGCATCGGCGAGATCATCGTGGTAGATGACGGATCTACGGACGGAACTGTGGAGAGTCTGCAAGCGATCAAAGATCCACGGCTCAAAGTTATCTCTCAGGTGAACCAGGGCGCAGCTGCAGCCCGGCAAACTGGTTGGAAAGAGTGTCATGGTGCGTGGGTTCTCTTTCTGGATTCTGACGATGCTCTGGAACCCGGCTGCGTGGAGAAGCAACTGGTCGCGGCGAAAGCACATCCCAGCTCCATCGTTTACGCGCGCACGAGCATCCATGAAGAACATCTGAACATACCGCCGGCGCATGTGCTGAGCTTCTCCCAGAAAAGCGGGGACGTGCTGGAGGACCTTTGCTTCTACAGCGGAGGAACCATTTTCACCGCGCTCTTTCCAGCACAGGCACTGGAAGCTGTGGGTGGATTTTTTCCGGAGAAGACGGATTGCGTGAGCGAAGATATTGATTTCGCTGTACGCCTGGCGGTGAAGTTCCCTTTTGTCTTTCTGCCCATCATCACCTATCGCACACGCAATCATCCGGCGAACACTTACAAGAATCGTGAGTTCCAACAGCGCATCTATCTCTCCGCGCAAAAGGTGATGCAGGACCGGCTCCCGAAGACACCGAAGTATTGGCTGCTTCGCGCACGTGCCCAAGCTTACTTTCTGGGATTGGCCGCTTCGGTGGATGAAGAGCTTGGCCGTCCTGCCAAGGCGAAGGAACGTTATCTGCAAAGCCTGAAGCATTGGCCGATCAAGGTCGGGGCATGGAAGGGATTCTTGCGCACGCGCAAAGCGAAGGAGATCGCATGAAGCCGCGCGTCGCCATGGTCTGCTCGGGACTCGGCCACGTGCGCCGGGGCAATGAGACGTGGGCGCATACCGTCGCCGAGGCGCTGCATGGGGCAGGTTGGCCGGTGACATTGTTCGGGGGCGGCCCATTGGAAACGAAATGTCCTTACGTGCAGATCCGCAACTGGCCGAGGGAATCGTTCCTCTCCCGCTTCGGTATGAGCTGGCACCACCGCTACATGCTGGAGCAGTTGAGCTTTGCTACCGCCATCAAACGTCATCTTGCCCGTAATCCGCATCCACTTATCCATGCAGCAGACCCTTCGCTCGGCCAGCGCCTGCAACGCTCTGCCCGCGAACTAAACACGCAGCTCGTATACAAAGACGGCTTGCTACTCGGTCCGTCGTGGTGCCGCCAGTTCGATGTCGTACAAGTGCTGGCGCCCGCTTATCTCGAAGCCGCACGGGCTGCTAATGTAGATGTGAGCAAATGGTTCATCGTGCCGCATCTGGTAGACACCACACATTTTCAACCGCCCGCCGATCGCACGTTGGTTCGCAAGCAATTGTTCGGTGATAAAATTCCTGCGCATGCCTGTGTGGTTCTGGCGGTGGGTGATCTTTCACCGAACAGCAACAAGCGGCTGGATTGGGTGATGCGTGAAGCGGCGTCCCTGCCGGAGAATGTTCGCCCTTACGTGGTCACCATCGGTCAGGCGAGTCCGGCGGATGCCAAGGCTTTTCAAGAATTGGCCGCTGGTCTTTTGCGTGAACGCGCCATCGTGCTGACGAATGTGAAGCCGACGGACATGCCTGCTTATTATCAGACGTCGGACATCTACGCTCACGCCGCGCAACGCGAGCCTTTCGGCATCGTGTTCCTCGAGGCCATGGCGAGTGGCCTGCCCGTGCTGGCTCACAATTATGAAGTGACCCAATGGATCGTGGGTGATGGCGGCGAATGTTTCGACATGGGAGCGGAAGGTGTGCTGGCAGCACATATCCAAAAATGGGTGCAACAGCCGGATGAACGAAAGCGCTTCTCCCAGCAAGCCCGCGCACGAGCAATGAACCATTTTGCAACAGATCGCATTGTGCCGCTCTACGAGCAAATGTATCAGCAAATCACCAAAACCGGTGTAAATTCCTGACGGATGCACGTCGCGTTTATCAATGAGAACATGCTGGGACATAGCTCCTACCTGATGCCTTTCGTCCGTTGGTTCGAGGCGCATCCGGAAGCGGGCATCCAGCCGCACGTCATTGATGCCGCTCCTTTGCCTGCGCATCTGCAACGCTCTGCCGACATGACCATCCGCGGTTTGCGCAAGGTGGGCCTTGATTTCCACAGCGCACGCTGGCGTCTTATCAGCAGTCAACACGTCCGCAATCAACTGGATAAATTGCGATCCAACCACCCAATCGATGCCGTGGTGGTGAATACACAGAGTGTGGCCCTTCAGCTTGAGGATGTAGCGGGAGAAATGCCTGTGTGCGTGTGCCTGGATGCCACCTTCCATCAGCTCGCTCATTCCCGCTGGTTCGCTCCGAACAAGGTCGCCTCACTTCTTGTGCCGCTCACCATGGCCCCGATTGCTTCGCCGGAACGCGCCCTGTTCCATTCGTCTGCCAAACTTTTCCCGTGGTGCGATGAGGTGGCGGACAGCTTACGGAAAGATTACGGCGAGCCTGCTGAAAAAGTTCAGCCTCTCCCTCCATCGCTTGATTTGATGCAACTGCCTTTCCGATCCTGCGGGCCTTTGGGCAGCAAACCACGTTTGCTGTTCATCGGCGGTGATTTCGCGCGGAAAGGCGGGCCGCTCCTGCTGGAAGTCTTCCGGCAACATCTCTCGACTCGAGCGGAACTGCACATCGTCACGCAATCGCCGATCAATGAAGAACAGAACGTGAAGGTGCATCGCAACGTGAAAGCGTATTCACCAGAGTGGCACGCACTGTGGTCAAAAGCGGATGCCTTCGTATTCCCTTCCACATTGGAGACGTTCGGCCTCGTGCTGCTGGAAGCGATGGCGTTCGGCGTGCCGCTCATCGCCGCACCGGTTGGCGCAGCACGCGAACTGATCGGGAATAATGAACGCGGGCTGTTGCTGGACGACTACGAGACAACCACCTTGAAGAAGGCGCTGGATTCCGTGCTGGAGATATATCCTTCAGCGTTAAGGCGCGCAGAAGCGGCGCGCGCGTGGGTGGAGCAGCGGCATAATCTCACCGTGAATGCTGGCGTGCTGGCCACCACATTGCGACAGTTGAGCAGCAAGCGACAGATTTCGTAATGAACGCGTGGCCGCACATAGAACGATCTTGGGATCTCCTCAAGCCAACCGGTGAGCGTGTCCGCTTCATAGTTCGCTTAGGGCCGGCGTACGAGAAAAATGCTCATTACTATTGCCCGGTCCGATTTGAAGGATGGGGAGATTCTCCTCCTGATATAGAGGGTCGTGATGCCTTGCAGTCTCTCTTAATAGCCGTCGATCTGGTGCGATCTATCCTGCACGCCTACGTGACTCATGGTGGAAGGGTACTGTGGCCAGACACCAATACGGACTATGATCTGGTCCAATTCGGATAACGTTCGCCCGTTTTTTAACATGCCTGAACTGCCCGAAGTAGAAGTGCTCGTGCGTCATCTGAATCCCTTGGTGAAAGGCCAACGGATTCAAGGTGTCTCCGTGCGACGGGAAAAAGTCATCCGCCCCACAACAGTCGAGCAACTGTCCGAAGCATTGACCGGAGCGACGCTGCAAGGCGTCACGCGCCGCGCGAAGTTTCTGCTCTTTCAACTGAAAGCCAAAGGTGCCCGCGAGACATTCCCCCTCGTTGCGCATCTGGGCATGACGGGACGCATCTTCCTGCAAGCCAAAGAGGCTGTTCTGCCCAAGCACGCAGCGGTGGTGCTGGACCTGGGGAAGAATGTGATGGTCTTTGAGGACACGCGTTACTTCGGTCGCTTCACGTTGGACACAGCTTCACTCGCCGAGCTTGGCCCGGAGCCGCTCGTGGATGAGTTCGATGTCAGTGCCTTCGCCAACGCGCTGAAACGTTCCACCCAACCGATCAAAGTAAAGCTACTGGATCAAACGCTCATTGCCGGTGTGGGAAACATCTACGCGAGCGAGGCACTCTTCCGCGCCGGCATCTCGCCGAAGCGCCGCAGTGATCGCGTGAAAGCGAATGAGATTATCACGCTGGTGAAAGCGATCCAGCAAGTGCTCGCCGAGGCCATCCACTTCGGCAGCACTATCCCGCTGGACTACGCTGGGACCGGGAAGAGCGACGGGCTTTTCTATTACGGCAAGCGCGAGGAAATCGAGGATCACTACGAAGAGCGACTGCTGGTGTATGACCGCGCGGGCAAGCCGTGTGTGAAGTGTCAGACGCCGATCAAGCGCTTCGTGCAGGCGGCGCGAAGCACGTATTTTTGTGCGAAGTGTCAGAAGTAGGGGAGCGCAGTCACCAATCGGAATTCCGTCCCAGTGCCATCAGGCACGAAAGATTCATGGATGTCTGGAAAAATCGTTACGTAGTGACGAAAAATCTCAAGAATCGTAAGGAGCAAATCTTGCGTCGCTACGCGACGCTGGGATTCTGAGATTCAAAACCACGGGTTAGAGCGGTTTTAGAAATTATGTAGCGATGTGGTGGCGAGAAAAAGGAAAGCGGTCTTTTTGGGTTCTGGCTTCGTTTCGGCTCAGTCACAGGGTCTTTGGAACCTGCTCCTTCGCCAAAGCCTCGCCATAACCCAAAAATCCTCGCTCCTCACCGCTACATAATTTCTAAAAACGCTCTAAAACCCGTGGCTATGAATCCGCCCTCGCTTACGCGAGGCAAAATCCATTCGTTAACACCTAATTTTCAAGTACTTAAGACACGGAAGAAATTTTAGAGAAAATCGTCACATGGACAGCCAATGTCCTACCCCCCTCCTTAAGCTGGTGGCATGAAAAATAAGAATTCGATGCTGCTGACGGGCGGGGAACAAGAGCCGGTGTGGGTGACGGTGATGGGATGTGGGGCGGGGTTTGTGTTCTTGATGATCTTGTTGGCGATTTAAGTGAAAGGATCTGGGAAACATCGAACATCCAACGCCCAACCTCGAACATCGAGAGGGGATTTCGAGGACGAGGACGACGACGAGCACGAAGGACGATTGGGAAGGTTTGAAAAGAATTAGGGGAAATGATGAATTTGATTTATCAAAACGTTGCGGAAGAAGGATTGAAAATACCGGCGGGGCATGTTGATGTTGCTCCCCTTATGGATGACCTCCAGCAGTTTGACGAATTGCTCACCTGCCGCCTCGACAGCGGTCGCAAGGTGGTGCAGCCGTGCTCCATCGTTATCTTCGGCGCGAGCGGTGACCTCACCGTGCGCAAGCTGATCCCCGCGCTCTATCACCTGTATATCGAAGGGGCGCTGCCCAAGCCGTTCAAGGTCGTGGGCTATGCGCGTCGCGACAAGACAGATGCTTCCTGGCGCGAAGAGTTGAAGGCGGGCATGGCGAAATTCTCCCGCACGAAGGCCGTGGATGAGGCGAAGTGGGCGGAGTTCGCCGCGAACGTGCATTACTGCGTGGGCGATCTGAATGAGAAGGCCGGTTACGAGAAGCTGGAAGCGACGCTGAGCGGTTTCGGCGTGCCGGAGTTGCGGCATAACTTGCTGTTCTACCTTGCCATTTCGCCGAGCCAGTTCGCCACCGTTGTTGAGCAGTGCAACAATGTCGGTCTCTTACACAAGGGCATGGAGGGCGGTCACTGGCAGCGCGTGGTGGTGGAGAAGCCGTTCGGAACGGATCTCGGCTCAGCGCACGTCTTGAATGACGAGCTGACGCAGTTCGCGAATGAAAAACAGATCTATCGCATCGACCATTATCTCGGCAAAGAAACGGTGCAGAACATTTTGATGTTCCGCTTCTCGAACTCGATCTTCGAGCAGCTCTGGAATCGTCAATCGGTGGAATCCGTGCAGATCACGGTGTCCGAGAAATTGGGCGTCGGCGGTCGTGGTGGTTACTACGAGGAAGCAGGCGCGATCCGCGACATGTTGCAGAACCATTTGCTGCAGGTGCTCTCGCTCGTGGCGATGGAGCCGCCCGTATCGCTGGATGCCGAGCCGATCCGCGATGAGAAGGTGAAGTTGCTAAAATCCATCCGGGAGATTCCGCCCGCATTGATGGAGAAGAATGTGGTTCGCGGCCAATATTTTGCGGGCATGCTGGATGGCGCGTTGCGTCCGGGTTATCGCCAGGAGGAGAAGGTGAAGTCGGACTCGAACGTGGAGACGTTCGTGGCGATGAAGTTGCTGATCGATAACTGGCGCTGGTCTGGCGTGCCGTTCTACCTGCGCACGGGCAAATCGCTGCCGCTCAGCGCGAGCGAAGTGCGCGTGCAATTCAAGCCGACGCCGCACGTCCTCTTCGCGAAGCAATGCGGACAAAAGCTCGATGCGAACGCGATCACGCTGCGCTTGCAACCGAACGAAGGCATTTACCTGCGCTTCAACGGCAAGGTGCCGGGCACGAGCATGCAGTTGCGTCCAGTGCGCATGCATTTCAGTTACGATTCCGAATTCGGCGCTTACACGCCGGAGGCTTACGAACGTCTGTTGCTGGAAGCGATTGCGGGTGATGCGACACTGTTCATCCGTCGTGATGAAGTGGAGACGGCATGGGGCATTGTGGATCCGATCCGCGCGGCGTGGGGCAACAAGCCGCTCACGAATCGCGAGTTCTACTCCGCAGGTACGTGGGGTCCGGTGGCGTCCGATGACTTGCTCGCGCTGGGCGGTCACGTGTGGCACAACCCGCAACCGATCAAGTAAGCGAACATCGTGGCGTACGAACTGATCTCTTACCCGAGCGATGACGCACTAGCCATCGCGGCTGCGGAACAATGGTTGAAGGCGCTGGCCAAGCGGCAAGACCGAGTGACGCCCTACACAGTGGCGTTATCCGGCGGACGCGTGGCGCAGAAGTTCTTTGCGGCCGTCGCCGCGAAGGGCAAAGCGAACCTCGAGTGGTTCATCAACGTCCATTTCTTTTGGGCGGATGAACGGTGCGTGGCGCCGGATCATGCGGATAGCAATTATCGCGTGGCCGAGGCGGACTTGTTCCAGCCCTTGAAGATACCGGCGTTCCAGATCCATCGCTTGCGCGGGGAGATGGAGCCGGTGGCGGGAGCAAATCACGCCATTCGCGAGCTGCAAGAGATCGCGGGAAATGCCACAGGAAGTTTGCCTCAGCTTGATCTGGTGTTCCTCGGCATGGGCGAAGATGGTCACGTGGCCTCGCTCTTCCCGGGTGATAAAGATCCCAGCAACCCTGCTTGGGTGCGCCCAGTCATCGGACCGAAGCCGCCACCACAACGCCTCACGATGGGTTATGGCTTGATCGCGAACGCGAAGGAAGTCTGGGTGCTCGCTTCGGGCAAAGCGAAGGAGCAGGCGTTGAAAGATTCATTGAGCGGACCGGATAAGACGCCCTTGGGCAAAGTGCTGGCGGCACGGAAGCAAACGACCATCTTGAGCGACATCACCGTCGCTTAAATCAGGTCACTGCCAGTATTCTTTGGCTTCGGACTGGCTGGGTTCTGTCCCACGTGAAGCGGAGATGAAGCCCAAGGTCACCGATGTGGCCTCGTGATTTACCATGCTGAATATCACGACCTTTTCGAGGGTCATGTTCTCACGTGGTTCAATGCTGACCTTCACCATTTCCTCCAACGATTTGAAGGGAATGGTTTCCTCCACATAATCGGGCGTATCGGTCCGTATAAAGACCGCTTGGCCGATTGCATATGAGGCCGGATTCATGAGTATGTTAAGAGCATAACCCCTGCCCACGCATTGAGCAAGCAGTGGTTTTACTTATATCCGCCATCAGGAAACACGCAAATCCAGCTTCTACAAAGCCTTACAACGATTGTGCAAGCGGCGAACCCTCTATTCCCTCGCGCTGGCCCGTCTTATGCTCAATGAAATGGCATGACGGTTTGCACGGTGGGCTGCGTTTTACACCGATGACCCGCACGGCTTCCGTTACTAACTGAAAGGTTTAGTATGAAAGCTACGTTGCCGCAAAAACTGGTGGCCTTGTTCGTCCTGCTATTTTGCTTGGCCAGCTACACTTGGGCGGCTGATACGGGAAAAGACAAAGATAAGAAAGCTCCTCCCGCCACGACCAAAGCCGAGGCGCCCATCAAAGAATACACCGGCACGCTTCAGAGCATCGATAAAGAGGAAGGGATCGTGAAAATCGACAAGTTCCTATGGAACAAGACCTTCAACCTAGCGCAAGACTGTGCGTTCGTCACCGGATTGGAGAAAAAAGTGGCTGCTGAGGACATGAAACCCGGCATGGAAGTGGTGGTGAATTACGAGGAGGTGAACGGCATTCTCGTGGCCACACACATCGCCCAACGCCAATATAACCATACCGGCTACGTGAAAGCTGTTACTCCCGCCAAGCGCGAGATCATCATGGACCGGATTGGGCTCACTCGCACCTTTAAGGTGAGCGACAACACCCAACTATCACTTCACGGCAAAGAGGCAGATTTGAACGAACTTAAAAGCGGCCAGAAGATCACACTTGTTTATACCAAGGAAGGTGATGTCTGGCTCGCGCAAAAGATTGAAGATACTTCAGAAACTTTCTCTGGAACGATTGAAGCGATCGATGAAGGCGCGGCCACATTGAAGGTTAAAAGCATGATCGCCACACGAAAGTTTAACCTCGGCGATGGCTGCAAGATCATCATCAATGGCGACGACCGCTCACGTCTGCGCGATCTGCGCATCGGCCGGCAGGTGCAGATCCATTATGAAGAGATGAAAGGTGTATTGGCGGCCACACGGATCGAACATATAGGAAATGAGAATGACACTCCGAAGACATCGGTGCCCCAAGGGGGAGGTTGACCATCACTTCCACTGTCGCAGGCGTATCATTTTCGTTTACCCTAGTACTTGACCTTTTTCCGCGAAACGGCAGACTGCGCGGCTCCGGTAATCAACCGGGGATAGTCGAGCGGCTTATGGAACATATTCGTAACATTGCGATCATCGCACACGTGGATCACGGCAAAACCACGTTGGTGGACTGCCTTTTGAAGCAGTCTGGTACCTTCCGTGCCAACCAGGCAGAAACTCAAGTGGAGCGCCTCATGGACTCCATGGACCTGGAAAAGGAAAAGGGCATCACGATCCGTGCGAAGAATGCCGCCTTCAAATACAAGAATTTCCACATCAACATCGTGGACACTCCAGGTCACGCCGACTTCGGCGGTGAAGTGGAGCGTATCATGAACATGATCGATGGCGTGCTGCTCGTCGTCGATTCCGCAGAAGGTCCGCAGGCGCAGACGCGTTTCGTGCTCCGCAAAGCGCTCGAAGCCGGTGCCAAGCCGATCGTAGTCATCAACAAGATCGACCGCGACAACGCGAACCCGAAGAAAGTGCTCGACCAGGTGTTCGAACTCTTCATGTCCCTGAACGCCACCGATGAACAGCTCGACTTCCCGTTCATCTATTGCTCCGCCAAGCAAGGCTACGCCAAGCTGGAACTGACGGACGCGTCCGACACGATGGAGCCGTTGTTCGAAGGCATCGTGAAGCACATCCCGCCGCCGCGCGCTCATGCAGGCACGGGTTTCCAGTTGCTCGTGGCGAACCTCGATTACAACGATTACGTCGGCCGTATCGCGTTCGGCAAGATCTACGAAGGCAAAGTGAAGAAGGGTGATGCCGCCATCTGCCGCCACGGTGACGGCCGCATCTCGAAGGGCAAGATCACGTCTGTCTTCCACTTCGAAGGCATGAAGCGTATCGAGATCGAAGAAGCACACGCTGGTGACATCGTGGGTCTCGCCGGTTTCGAAGAAGTGTTCATCGGTGAAACGATTTGCGATTCTGAAGCCCGTCCCGCGCTGCCTTACATCCCGATCGATCCGCCGACGATCCAGATGGAATTCGCCGTGAATGACGGGCCTTTGGCCGGTCAGGACGGCAAGCTCGTCACCGCGCGTCACATCTGGGACCGCCTGGTGAAGGAGATCCGCACGAACGTCGCATTGCGCATCAAGCAGACGAGCGATCCGAAGGTGTTCGAGGTCGCCGGTCGTGGCGAGATGCAGATCGCGATCCTCGTGGAGCAGATGCGCCGTGAAGGTCACGAAGTGCTCGTGTCCCGCCCGGAAGTGCTTTGGAAGAAAACGGCGGACGGCAAGTTGCTGGAACCGTTGGAGAAGGTCTTCGTAGAAATCCCGAGCGAAAACCTCGGCACGATCATGGAGAACCTGTCCTTCCGCAAGGCGCAGATCACGAACATGAATCACGTGGGAAATTCTGTCTCCGTGGAAGCCATCGTCCCGATGCGCGGTCTGATCGGTTTCGAGACCGACCTCGTCAACTCGACGAAGGGCATGGGCGTGATGAGCCATCTCTTCCACGAATACGGCGAAGACCGGGGTGAGATCGCCGCCCGTAAGAATGGTTCCCTGGTGTCCATGGACGCCGGTGAAGCCACCTCCTACGCGCTGAACATGGTGCAGGAACGCGGTCGCCTCATGGTGCAACCGGGTGATGCCATCTACGTGGGTATGATCGTGGGTGAAAATGCCCGTGAGAACGACCTTCCTGTGAATCCGGTGAAGGAAAAGAAGCTCACGAACATGCGTTCGCAGGGTGATGGTAAAGGCATTCAGCTCAACGCTCCGTTCAAGCTCAGCTTGGAACGTGCGCTGGAATACATCGGCTCCGACGAATACGTGGAAGCCACGCCGCTGAACCTGCGCCTCCGTAAGAAGGTGCTCGACGAAAACGCCCGCAAGCGCGCCGCCCAAGGCCGTTCCATCAAGTTCGTGGAAGAAGGCGCAGCTCAAGCCTAAGCGGTTCAGGAATATTTGCATGAGAGCGGCGACCTTTTGGTCGCCGCTTTTTTATTTGTGGTGATATGGTTCATGATGAAAGACGAACCCCGAAGGGAAAAAAGGCGCATAAGGGAAATGGCGTAACTCGATGAACGATGCCATTCATTGGAGTCAGAGCCGGATATTTAGGGATGGATTCGAGGGCGACAACGAGCAGGAGAGATCGGAGGGAGATTTGAATCGTTGCGAGAAGGGCCTATGTTCTGCTACTTCCTTTCTGACGAATGACCAATGGTGGCAATCCATCCTGGGAGATGAAACCCGGCACTGTGCTGGGGGCGGATCGTTTTCTCCTGATCGAGCCATTGGGGCAGGGTGGTATGGGCGTCGTGTGGCTGGCGCATGACCAGCGGCTGGATGAGGACGTGGCGTTGAAGCTGGTGCCACCGGAGATCCGCACGGATGCCGGAGCGTTGGAGGACTTAAGACGGGAAACGTTGCGGAGCCGCCGCCTGTCGCATCCGAACATCATCCGTCTGCATGATCTGAATGAATTTCCCGGTGAACCGCCGTTCATCTCCATGGAATTCGTGGATGGGCAGAACGTCGCCGCTTTGAAGGCGAAGCAGCCGAACCGACTTTTCACCTGGGAGCAGTTGCGTCCGATGGCGAAGCAGCTTTGCGATGCGCTGGATTATGCGCATGGCGAGAAGGTGGTGCATCGCGATCTGAAACCGGCGAACATGATGGTGGACCGGCGGGGGCGGTTGAAGCTGGCGGATTTCGGACTGGCGGCGGTGGTGACGGAGCTGACCAGCCGTGTCTCCCTCAAAGCGAACACGAGCGGCACGCCTGCCTACATGAGTCCGCAACAGATGGATGGCCGCACGCCGCGGGTGACGGATGACATCTACGCGCTGGGTGCCACGTTCTACGAACTGCTGACGAGCAAGCCGCCTTTTTATCACGGAGACATCTCGCATCAGGTGCGCAACTTGCCACCGGACCCTATCGAGCAACGCTTGTCGGAACTGGAATTGACGAATGTGGTGCCTGCTTATGTGAGTGAAATCATTCTGGCGTGTCTGGCAAAAGAACCGGCGCAACGTCCACAAAATGCTGCCGTTGTGGCGGAGATGTTGCAGCTCGGCGGGCAATCGGTGATGAGCACGCTGGCGCTGGGTAGCACGCAGTCTTCGGTTTCTGGCAGTGCTTCGTCTGTCCCTTCTGTATCGCGGACGCCTTTATCAGAATCAGTTGCCGCACCATCGGGAATTCCCATGCCGCATATGGCTGCGGAGGAGCCCGAGCCGTTGCCGGTGGAGAAGCCAAAGGCAGCGCGTGGTAAACTGGTCTTGGCAGTGGTGGCGGGTTTGTTGGTGTTGGGCGTGATCGGTTTCATGATGCGGCCTGAGACGGTAACTGAGGGAGATGACTCCAATCCGCCGACACCAGTTCCGGTGAATACTGCCTCTGCAAATACCGCGCCCATGGTTTCTCTCGGCAGGGTGGAGTTGTTCAACGGACGCAATCTGGATGGTTGGAGCAGGATGGGTTCTCCTGATGCCTGGCGCGTGGAAGACGGTGTGATCAAGGGCACGATGCGCCTGCCGGAGAGGGCGTATCTGATCTCAAACCGACGGGCGCAAAATTTTGAACTGACGTTTGAGTATAACCCGGCACGTCAGAAGGAAGGGAATGGTCATCACGGACTTTTTTACCGCGCCACTGCTCCAGCACCGGGAAGAATAGGCAGAGGACTGGCCATGCCGTTGGAGCCCGGACCAAACAACGGTCGTCTGCTGGTGGGAGATGGCACGGGTTTCATCGATCAACCTATCACTCGCGCGGAGCCTTTGAAGACGGACGACTGGAACCAGATCCGCGTGCGTGTGGAAGGTACACGGATCACCCAGGCAATCAACGGCGTCACGACTTACGAGGCAGACCGTACAGACTTGTTCGCTTCGCCGCCCGGCGATCAAATCATGTTCGAGATCTGGACTACCGGGACCGGTGGTGAGCGCTCTATCCAGATACGGAACATCGTATTGCAGCCGTTGGGCCATCCGCAGAGTAATTCTGGTTTCCGTGGTCGAGTTGACGGCGCGGTTGAGTGGGAAAACCTTTACATGGAAAGACTGGGAAACACAGATGAGTTCCGCAGTATTGACCAAGAGGCGTTTCCCTCTGGAAGTTGGACGGTGGAGAATGGCATCTTAAAAACGATCCCGGGTTCGCCGCGCGTAGATCTTTTCACCAAGCGGACTTATGGCGATTTTGCCTTTGAGATGATGTATACGCTGGGTGGCTCCGATAACAGCGGTGTCATTTACCGGGCTGCAGCCGGTGGGCGCAATTCGTTCGAGACCGGGGCTGAACTGCAATTGTTGGGTGCAGATGTCACTGTAAACCAGCCGGAGCAAAGTCATGGTGCTTTGTATGGTTTGCTGCCCCCAACAGGTGCTCCCGGCATGGGTTCATATGGGGTCAATTTCGTCGAGGTTTGGGTGGAAAAAGGACAAGTGCAGCATTTTCTGAACAAAAATTTAGTGCTGAGCTATGACTGGAACAGCCCTGAGCTTCGGCAGAAGATCCAGCAAAGCCGCAATTTTAAGCACCCACAGTTCATGCGGCTGAAGGAAGGGCACATCGTCATCCAGCATTATGGTGGTGATATGCGGATACGCGCGATGCGGGTGAGAAGGCTGTGAGAGATTTCCTGTTTCTTTCAGAACGAACAGTGGCGCCTCCGGTCTAACTTTTGATGCCCCAAACGGATCCAGCGCAAAACGAAGGCCGCAAGCTGACGCGCAGGCGTTGGATCATTGGCACATTGCTGGCCGCACCGATCCTGGGTGCGCTTAATGCGCTCTGGTGGGAGCCGACTTGGCTGAAGGTGTCGCGCCCAAAACTTTCCCTGCCGAATGCGAGGACGCGCATCGTGCATCTAACGGACCTTCATCACAAAGGAGATCGGGCATGGTTGGAAAAGGTGGTGAAAGCCGTCAATACGCAGGAGCCGAAGATCGTTTGCTTTACGGGTGATCTGGTGGAGGAGAGTTCTCATCTGGCAGAGACGCTCGAGATATTGAGCGGGATCAAAGCACCGATTTTCGGTGTGCCGGGAAATCATGATGACTGGTCGGGGATCAATTTCACTGAGGTGAAGAAATCGTTTCAGAAAAACGGCGGCGACTGGCTGGAGGATGGCAGTGTGACACTGGAGAATGGGCGGCTGGCAATCGTGGGATCAACCATCAAGAAGGCGATGCCGGTGATGCCGACGGCGGAACGACGCATCGCGCTGTTTCACTATCCGCAATGGGTGGAGAAGCTGGGCGGGCAGAAGTATGACTTGATGTTGGCGGGGCATTCGCACGGCGGCCAGGTGCGGATACCGGGGTATGGTCCGCTCATCGTGCCGTTTCAGGTGGGGAGATATGATTTGGGATTATTCCAAACGGCTGCAGGGCCGCTGTATGTGAGTTCGGGCATCGGGTGGTTCATGTGGAAGCTGCGATTCAATTGCCGTCCAGAGATCGCGGTGTTCGAGGTGTGACAGTATTTCACGGAACAGGTTTACGCGGACCAGGCAGTGGAATTGGGGTGAGGGAAATCACGCCGTTGGTGTGGATATGGAGATCCAGTCCGGCTTGTTCTTTCAGAACCAGTCTTAGGAGTTCGATGCTTTCAGCTTTGGGGAGGAAACCATAGGTATCTATGCGGATGGGGGTGCTAGTGTTCAGCCCGGGTGATACTTGCAGCGGCACACCGAAGTTATGCTGAAGAACATAGAGAAAATCGCCCAAAGGAATGTCATTCATGGCGAAGGATTGGGGCCAGACAGGGGCAGGGACTGAATTGGTGAATGAGATGGAACGCAGCAGATTGGTGACTTTGAAACGGATGGAGACATCAGGATCGGAGAGGAAGCGGGTGAGTACCTGTTGACGGATGGATTCATCCGATTCCCGTTCGATGAATTGCATTAGAGCATTTCCACGGACAACGGAGTCCGTATCGCTGGAGACTTTGTGCAAGACAGGTTTGATCTCATTTGTAGCCTGAGGATGGGCTGCGATCAGCGCTCTGGTGCAGGAGTCACGGACACGCGCATCTGGATGTTGCAACAGAGGAGTGTTTAAAGGGAGGATTGATGAGGCGGCAGTTTTTCGGCGCGCAACAATATCCAAAGCTTCTTCAACGACCGGTGGTGAAGGGTCGTGGAAAGCTTTCTGCAAGATAGGAATCAAGGCGGCATCTTCCATGCCGACAGTGTCCAAAAGCCAAATGGCACGCTTGCGCATCTCAGCATCCGGGTGGTCGAGCAGCGGTATAAGTTGTGGAATCGCGCTGTGGCCAGCATGCCCGAGTCTGGCCAGTCCGACACCTCCCCGCCAATGAATCTCTCCCAAGGTGAGTGGTTGATTGAGGTTCAACCAAGAAGCATTTCTGTACAGGTAAATGTGTAGGCCTCTTGGGATGGTATCTTCGGCATGAAGCATCTCTACGAAATGAGACAGGGCATCGTCGCCCATCTGGCGAAGGGCATGATCCACCTGATCTGCAGTTATGAGGTGATAGGAGGGGTGGCGCGCATCTAGTGCGTCCAGATACTCGCTTAGCTTCTTTCCGTCGTACTCGGGTTCAGCCGAGCGATGGATGATGATCGCCAACACAACGATGACCGTCGCTATGATGGCGAATGTCCATTTGTATTTCTGAAATGACGGTTTGCTGGTCATGCCTCAGTCGAAGTCTGAGCAGCTCATGAAGTAGTGGCACTTGGGGCAGCGGAGTTTGCATTTCTCGTTGTGGAGTTCCGTGCCGCAACGCGGGCACCAGCGCCAGTATTCACCGGTGACATCACAGACATCGGGCGATGCCTCGCTGGAGGGTGCAGGGTCAGACGCGGGCTGGTCATCCTTTGTCATGTAAGAACGGTAACCACCGCAGCTTGTGTGGCAAGCGTCCGCTTAACCGCCGAAGGCTTTGGCCTTTTGGGCGAGCTGTTTCTGGAGACTGCCGCAGACGAGCTTGCAGAGGTCGAAGACCATCGGGTCAGCGATGAAGTAGTAGACGTTCAAGCCTTCCTTGCGGCGGCCCACCATGCCGGCATCGGCCAAGAGGGTGAGATGCTTGGAAACATTCGCCTGGCCGGCGCCTGTTTCGCTCACCAGTTCGCCGACAGTGCGTTCGCCGCTCTCCAGCAACTGGAGCAGGCGCAGCCGCATGGGCTCGGCAAGCACCTTGAAACGGGCCGCCACGAGTTCCAAGGCTTCAGGCGGCAAACCGGCGGCAGTGGTTTTGGTTTTGACCATACGCAAAATCGTCCCTTGACATATATAACTAGTTAGTTATATAGTCAATTAACATCAAAGTTAAGAACAATATGAATGCGACCTGTGACATTGCCAGCCGAAACCACCGCGGCCTCACCCCGCAGCAACTGCAAGAGCAGCTAGAGCGCAAAGAAGTCTGCACCGTCATCGATGTCCGTGAACCGATGGAGTTCGCAGGCGGACACCTGGCCTGCGCCCGGCTGATCCCCTTGGGCGACTTGGAGAAGCGATTGGTCGAGATCCCGACCGATCAGCCTCTGGTCGTGGTGTGCCGTTCCGGGAAGCGGAGCGGGCAGGCAGCCAGTCTGTTGCAAGGCAAGGGGTTCAAACAGGTCCGCTCCTTGGAGGGCGGTCTGATGGCGTGGGAAGCGGCGGGCCTGCCGTTGGAACGCGATGCCAAAGCGCCCATCTCGCTTGAACGCCAAGTACGCATCGCCGCCGGGGCCTTGGTCTTGGTGGGTGTGCTGCTGGGCACGTTTGTTCATCCCGCGTTCTACGGATTGAGCGGGTTTGTCGGTGCGGGACTCATCTTCGCGGGCATCACGGATTGGTGCGGCATGGGCATGCTGCTGGCCAAGGCGCCGTGGAATCGCTGCCAGACCAGTTGCCGCTGAATCGGCAAAGAATGCGTGGGGTAAGACAAAGCACGGACAGCGAGGGCAATTCCACAAGTCCAAGCTGATATAGGAAGACAAAGGATTATGCTGCTGGCACTCACACTCGGAGCGGGAATCGGCCTCGCCTTGGGCCTCTTGGGAGGCGGCGGGTCAGTGATCACCGTTCCGGTGCTGGTCTATGCGGCGGGAGTGAGTCCAGCGGATGCGGTCGCCATGTCGCTGGCGGTGGTTGGTGGCACGAGCTTGGTCGGCGCGTGGCTCAAGCATCGGGAGCAGCAGGTGCATAAGCAGGCCACGATGATGTTTGGCGGCATCGGCATGCTAGGCGCATGGGCGGGTGCGCATCTCACGCCACTGGTCACACCCAAGACGTTACTGGTGCTCTTTGCGCTGCTGATGGTGAGCATTGCGACCATCATGTTACTGCGTAAGGAATCCGAACTGACGCCAAAGCCGGAGTGCCGACCATTTCGTTGCCTCTTGTCCGGGTTAGGTGTCGGGGTGCTCACTGGGTTTCTGGGCGTAGGCGGCGGTTTCTTGCTGGTGCCTGCGATGGTCATCTTTGGCCGGTTGCCGATGAAGATGGCGGTGGGCACTTCGTTGGTCGTCATCGCTTTCAACTCGTTTGCCGGACTCATCGGTCATGGACTCAATGCCCGCCTCGATTGGTCGCTCACGGGTGCGTTCTTGCTGGTGGCCGTCATCGGGATGATCGCCGGGAGCCGATTGGCGAATGACTTTCCGGTAGCGCGGCTGCAAAAGGCTTTCGCGGGATTCGTAATGGCTGTTGCCGCGTTCCTGCTCCTGAAGAATTTAACTTAAAAACGAACACTCAAGATCCACAGGCTTATGATACTAAAACGTTATTTTGTCGAAGGGCTCGCCCACGCTTCCTATCTGGTGGGCAGCAAGGGCGAGGCAGTGGTGATCGATCCCAAACGCGACGTGGAAGATTATCTCGCGGACGCCGCAGTCGAGGGGTTGCGCATCACCGCCATTTTGAATACGCACCCGCATGCGGATTTCGCGAGCGGTTTCATCGAGTTGGCGCAACGCAGCGGCGCGACCATCTACACCTCGCATCTCGCGCCGGTGATCTATCAGCATCGGCCGGCGAAAGATGGCGACCGCATCACAGTGGGTGACCTGGAGATCGAGATGCTCGAAACACCGGGCCATTCACCGGACAGTCTAAGCTTTCTGGTGAGCAAAGATGGGAAACCGGAAGTGGTCTTCACAGGCGACCTGTTGTTCGTGAACGATGTAGGTCGTCCGGATCTGCGTGATGCCGATGCCGACCCGGTCGTGCTGGCGGATCAATTGTATGATTCCCTGTTCAACAAGATCCTCAGCCTGCCGGGCGCGGTGAAGGTGTATCCCGCGCACGGGGCCGGTTCGCTTTGCGGACGGGCCTTGGGTTCGGCCCCATTCACCACCGTGGCACAAGAACAGCAGAACAATTGGGCGGCACAGATCAAGGACCGGAAGGAATTCGTGAAGCAGATGACGGCGAATCTCCCGGCGCGCCCGGCCTACTTCAGCTACGATGTGGGCATCAATGTGCAAGGGGCCTCGCCCTATAGTGAATTGCCAGCGCTCAAACAACTGACGGAAGAGCAAGTGAAGGCGGCGGCTAGTGCCGGGGCATACGTCATTGATACACGCACCGGGCCGTTCTTCGGCGCAGGTCATTTTCCGAACAGTCTGAATATCGGGATGGGCAGTGCCATGTTCTCCACCTGGACCGGTTTCTTTGTGCCGGGTGGTAAACCGATCGTGCTGGTGGTCGGCGCAGCGGCCAACGCAGCGAAAGCCCGGCTGGAACTGGCCCGCATCGGATTCGACAATGTGGTGGGTTATGTGGAAGCGGATTCGCTACATGAGACCCGGCAGCTTTCGCAGCTCAGTGTCTGCGATCTCAAGTCAGGCTTGAAGCGTGGCGATGCGCCCATCGTGCTGGATGTGCGCACGCCGGGCGAATGGAACTCGGGACATATCGAAGGTGCCGAGCATATTCCCCTGCCCGACCTGATGAAGCGCATGGAAGAATGCCCGAAAGACGAATCGCTCGCGGTCATCTGCGGCAGTGGCTATCGCAGCACCATCGCGGCCAGCATTTTGATGGGGGCCGGATTCACGCGGGTGCAGAATGTGATGGGCGGCATGGGTGCGTATCAGGAGACGAAGTGCGCGAGCTGGCAGGCGGCGGATCTGGTCTTCGCGAAGTGAAGTTGCTGGCAGATTGTTCGTGAAATCAATCACGTGAGCCGCTTTCATCAGCGGCACGTGAGCAATCGGGACAATATGAAGACGGACGTGCTGGTCATCGGGGCTGGTGCGGCGGGATTGATGTGCGCCATCACGGCGGGCCAGCGTGGCCGGTCGGTGCGGGTGCTGGAGCATAATGAGCGTGTGGGGAAGAAGATACTCATCTCCGGTGGTGGGCGTTGCAATTTCACGAACTTGGGAGTGGGGCCGGATAACTACATCTCGAACAATCCGCATTTTGTGAAGTCGGCGTTGGCGCGGTATAAGCCGAAGGATTTCATCGCGCTGGTGGAGCGGCACGGCATCGCGTATCACGAGAAGAAGCTCGGGCAGCAATTCTGTGATACGAGTTCAAAGGAGATCGTGGACATGCTGCTCACGGAGTGTGAGTGGGCGGGCGTGGCGATCAGCCTGAACTGCAAGGTGACGGCGGTGCAGAAGACCACGTGCTATCAGGTGCAGACGAATCAGGGGGTGTATGAGGCGGATTCGCTGGTGGTCTCGTGTGGCGCGCTTTCTTTTCCGAATCTGGGGGTGTCGGATTTCGGGTATCGTCTGGCCGAGCAGTTTGGGTTGAAGGTGCTGCCGCGTCGGCCGGGATTGGTGCCGCTGAAATTCAATGAACAGGATTTGCGCGCGTATGCGGAGTTGAGCGGGCTTTCGGTGGATACGATCGCGACGGCGAATGGAAAATCGTTTCGTGAAAATATCCTGTTCACGCATCGTGGCATCACGGGACCTGCGATCTTGCAGGTGTCGTCGTATCGCGGAGAGAATGATCCAATCACGATCAACATGTTGCCGGATCAGTCAGCAAAGGAGTTGTTGCTGGCGAACAAGACGGATGCGCGGGAGCTGCCGAATTTTTTGAGCCAATATGTGCCGCGACGTTTTGCGCATGCATGGTGTGCACAGAATCAACTGGTGAAGCCGGTGAAGCATTTCAAGCCGGCGGAACTGGAGGACATTGGCACGCGGTTGCAGAACTGGACGATCAAGCCGAGTGGCACGGAAGGTTACGTGAAGGCGGAGGTGACGCTGGGGGGCATTGATACGGATGAGCTCTCCTCCAAGACGATGGAGTCGCGCAAGGTGCCGGGGCTTTATTTCATCGGCGAGGTGGTGGATGTGACGGGATGGCTGGGCGGGTATAATTTTCAGTGGGCGTGGGCGTCAGGTCATGCGGCGGGGGAAGTGGTGTGAGGAGTCTGGACTTTGAGTGTCGCGCGTGTAATTTCTAAGGCACATGAAGGAGAGTAAGGTGCATGATTTTTTGCAATCATAAGGACGCGAGGGAAACCGGGCTGGTGTGCGAACATCTTCTGGAGAAAAGAGAAGGCAGTGAATATTTCAAAGGTAGCCAGAAGTATCACCGTTATTTTACCGGCAAAGCTGCGAAATTCGTACTCATCTGCCCTGCTTGCGCAGAAGATGGGGTGCATCATGGTGTCACTCATTGGCGAACGATTTGCCACAATTGTGTGCTGAACATCAGTGGCAGCCAGAAGATATGCGACTTAGGCAGTCCTGAAATTTCAATCTCTGACACCGGCCTCAGGCTCAAGCATGAGCAGCATGAAGTGCGTGCTGAAATGGCTGGATTCAGTGCCATAGCTCCGTTGGGCACAACATCAGAAGGAGCATGGATCACGGTTACTTCGGAACGTCGTCTGGTGAGAATTGTTCCAACTGCGGGAAAGTGGGAAGAGGTGGCTGAACTGGCAGTGTTGCCCATCAACCCGGAGTTGCAAATCTCGCTCGTGGCATCTGATGACGGACGCTACGTGGCCATCGTCAACACGTATGATTCCAAAGGTTGTGTGTGGGACATGGAAAAGCGGTCTGTGGTGTTGAGTTTTGACCGTAAAGATTACTACAACGAGCATTGCCGGTATCCTGTGGCCTTCACAAAGCATGAAGGCAAGACCCTCGTGATTTACGCAACGGATTGGAACCGATTGGATGTGCTAGATCTGGAAACAGGCAAGCCAGTAGCTGAAAGGGCGTGGGAGATCTATAAGGACGTGAATGATGATCGTCCCGCGCATTATCTGGATTATTTTCACTGCGGATTGGCGGTTTCGCCGAATGGTGAGTGGCTCGCAGACAATGGCTGGGTCTGGCATCCGTTTGGCGTTGTGAGCACTTGGAGTCTCAAAAAATGGTTGCAGGAAAACCCTTGGGAATCTGAGGACGGGACTTCCAAAAAGTATGTTTGCGACCGGGCTTACTATTGGGATGGGCCGATGTGTTGGGTGGGCAGTGAGGTGCTGGCGGTTTGGGGATTGGGCGATGATGATTATACCCTCGTTCCAGGGGTGATGTTATTTGATGTCACGACAGGCCAGGAATTGAAGCGTTTTGCTGGTCCATTGGGAGATTCCAAGTATGAGATGATAGAAGCCAGCGAGACGGAGTCGTCTATTTACAATGCGGCGGGCACCATGGTCTTTGATAAATATCTATTCTCCTGGATGCCGAAGAAGCCTTTCTCCGTGTGGGATGTAGAGGATGGAGCGCGGTTGCTTGAAGTAAGTGATTATACTCCGATGGCCTATCACTACGGAACCAAAGAATTTTTGTCCGTCACAACGGAAGGGACACTGTGCTTGAGTCGTGTCGTATAAGCAGTTCCTCTAACCGCTCCCGCCGATAAGCAAAGATGCGTTCGACATCGGCGCGCACGAACAGCTTATCGATGAGCCAGCCGCCGGGGACTTGGTATTCCACGCGATCTTTGCAGAGGGTGCCGCCGTCTTTTTCTTCGAAGGTGTGTTCGTGGACCCATTTGTGATAGGGGCCGATCACTTGTTCATCTACGAAGCGATAGGGAGGTTCCCAGGCCTTGATGTGCGTGCGCCATTTCACGGGGATGCCGCGGATCTTCAATTTATAGTCGATGAGCGTGCCTGGACGCATCTCGATGGGGGAAGGCGTGAGTGTCTGGAAGTTCAGCCACGAGGGGGTGATCGCTTCCAGATTCGCAGCATCTGCGAAGAAGGGGAAAATCTTTTCGCGCGGCAGGGGCAGCCAGAGCTGCGTGGTAAAGACGTGGGTCATTTCGGAGTGTGAATTCTATGGATTCAAAAAGTTCCGGCACCCCTCACCCCTCCGAGCTCCGACAGAGTCGCGAGTCCGGGCGAGGGTAATGGCGCTACCGACATTCTGAACATAGAAGTTCATGCGAGAGCTATAAATCAATCCACACAGCGGCAGGCGGGGCGGGTGGCGCGCAGTTCATCGAGCTTAATGGTGAACTGGAGGAGGCAGTCCAAGTGTTGGATGCCAGTGCTGGTCACCGTGGGGGCGTAGGCCGGAGCAGCGCGGCCACCGATGAGGATGGCCATGTCTGTGGGTAATGATTCGCGCAAAGTCAGGAGTTCTTCACTGAGGCGCGGATCGTCTACTGGATAAACGATGCTGAGAGCGACCGCACGAGCGCCACAAAGGAGAGCGGCAGCACCGACCTCTTCAGCAGGCAGATTGGGGCCGAGATAGGTCACGCGCCAACCTTGGTTCGCGGCCAAGGCGGCGATGAGGATGGCTCCTAATTCATGCAACTGACCAGGCGGAGTGGAAACTACCAGGACGGGAGCAGATTCAACGGGCGGGCACGCTTTGATGGTGTTACTGAGAAAGGTGCGGAGGATGGCGGAGGCGAAGTGTTCTTGAGCCACCTTGACCTGACCGCTTTCCCAGCGGTCTCCAACCATCTGAATGAGCGGGGGGACTAGTTTTTGGAGAAGGTTATCACGTCCAAATTGTTTCCCGGCGTGAATGAGCATTTCCTCCAGCTTGGAATCGTTCATTTTGCAAATCGCATTCAGTGCTTCTTCTACAAATTGCACGATAGCTAGGTTTTCCGGAGCCAAAGTCAGGGTGCTTGTCGTGGTATTTTCCGGCGATGTGACGGTGCAAGAACCTGCGATTTTGCCTGAAAGTTCACGCAATTCGCCCGCTGGGAGGGAGGCGATGCCGCCGATAGAATAGCCCGCCTTGGTCAACTGGCACAATAGCTGCAAATGCTCTATGTCGGCGTCGGAGTAAAGACGGCGGTTAGTGCCAGAGCGGGACGGTTGAACGGCACCATAACGTCTCTCCCAGACCCGGATGACGTGGGGTGTCAACCCGGTCTTACGGGCAGCTACCTTGATAGGATGACGCGATTCCATTAAACCAATTTAGACGATTTTTAGACGAAGGCAAGTTCTGACAGTGAAAAAAGTGTAGAAAAAGAAAGAGAAATGAAATCTGTCTAACGTTCTTTAGTTGTTCAAATAAAGGATGTTACGAGTTTAAATTGGCAGTATAAACAGATAAATTTTAGATAATTTGAACGACTGGTATATATTTTTAGACAAAGGACTTGGTGATGAACTCATCAATCTCTCAATAAAACACACAGGCTGAACCTCCAACTGAAAAAGAACACATGAAACTCGCCATCTCCTCCCGTTCTGTCCCGACCGCTCCGCGTCGTAAAGCGGTTTCAATCGCCGCTCCGGCTGTTAATCCTGCTTTGCCCGTCTCCATCAAGATTGCGCCTGTGCCTGTCTTGGCCCAGGCAGAAGAGGCGGACAAAAAGACCATAGTCGTCGAGAATTTTTCCCAGCCAGTGCCGGTGGAATACGAGCCGCGCACTGCTTACAGCCTCTATCTGCGCGAAGTGGGTGAGACGAAGTTGCTCTCCGCCCAAGAGGAGATCGAATTGGCGGCGCGTATCAAGAAAGGCGATGAAGCGGCTCGCGAACGGATGATCCGCGCGAACCTTCGCCTCGTGGTGAAGATCGCCCGTGATTACGAAGATTTCGGCCTGCCGCTGCTGGACTTGATCAATGAGGGCAACATTGGCCTGATGAAGGCCGTGGAACGTTTCGACCCGGCGAAGGGTGCGAAGTTCTCCACCTACAGCGCCTGGTGGATCAAGCAATCCATCAAACGCGCTTTGGCGAACCAGTCGAAGACCATCCGCCTGCCAGTGCATATGGTAGACAAGATCGCGAAGATGCGCCGGGCGGTGACAAAGCTCACGGAAGAGTTGGGTCGCGAGCCATCGGATGAGGAAGTGGGCGAGGAGATGGGCATCAAGACGCGTCGTGTGCGGCTCATGCGCCTCTCAGCGATGCGCCCGGCCTCGCTGGATCAACCGATTGGCGAAGATGACAGCAATGTGATGGGCGATCTTGTTCAGGACGAACGCGCGGTGAACGCGTATGAAGATCTGGAAAAGAAGACGCTCACGGCGCAGATCGCGGACCTGGTGAAGCATCTCGATCCGCGCGAGGCGAGCATCCTGCGTTATCGTTTCGGACTGGAAGGCGGCAAGGAACGTACGCTGGAAGAAGTGGGTAAGAAATTCGGCGTGACGCGTGAGCGCATCCGCCAGTTGCAGAATTCCGCGCTGCTGAAGCTCCGCAAGATGATGGAGCAGGCGGACATGATGCAGGCGGCGGCGTAAGGCTCAGTCTGAAATTGTCATCGCCGGTGCTGTCCTTGGGATGGCACCGGCGAGTTTGTTTTTTTAATGACGAATGACGAAGCTCTAATGACGAAGGAATGAGCAATGTCCAATGAGGGGGGAGATTTCACCACGGAGACACGGAGGGCTCGGAGTTTTTAAGCCACAGCCTCGACTAAAGCCGGGGTGAAATTGAACACGGATCACACGGATTTGGAATGGATCAGCAGCAGACCCAAACTTCTTGCCCATTCACAAAGGTTTTCTTTCTGGCTGGCTGTAGAGGGCGTCCCAGATGTTGCACCACCTGTCTGCGAAATTCCTCGGCAGTAACTGAGTGCCTCGATGATAAGACCCGCTCCATCTGCTCGGGAGTGAGCAGAGGTTTCACGGGCTGATCTTGTTGAGCGGTCTTCATCGCTATTCATACCAATACCCTGTGGTGGAATGCTTGGCAAGCGCCGCCGAGCTATTGCCCATCCAGGGCGATGCAGACGAGGTCGCCTTTGGCGTTGCGGGCGTAGAGTTTGCCATGGGCGAAGGCAGGGGCGGTCCATGTTTTGCCGCCGAGGATTTGGGCGCGGGCTTTGGGTTGGAAGCCAGTTCCAGTGACAGGGCCGGCCAGCAACTGACCGTTGCCGCCGAGGACGATGAGTTGATTACCAGCGGCGATGACGCCGCCGTTGCCGACGGGTTGCTGAAAGGTCCAGCGGTTTTGACCGGTCTTAGGATCGATGGCTTTCAGGGTGGCGCGTTCGGTGGTGTTGCCATCGATGCCTACGAGCAGGCCGCCGAGGACGATGCTGGGATTGAACTGATTGCGCATGTTCTTGTTTTCCCAGACGAGTTGCGGCTGGTTGCCTTGCACACGGATGAGGGCGCAGCCACGATTGTAACCGGAGGAGATGAAGAAGTGGTCATTCATCACCATGGGATCGGCGGCGTTCACATCGTAGCTGGTCTGCCATGGGAAGGCCCAGAGACGCTGACCGGTGGTGGGGTTCAGGGCGACGAGTTCTTTCGCAGCGAAGAGGGCGACACCGCGTTGACCATTCAAGGTGAAAGGGACAGGTGAGCCGTAACCAGCTTTGCCCGCTCCGCTCCGCCAGAGAATCTTGCCTGTGGTCTTGTCCACACCCACGCCGGCCAAACCGATGTTGTAAATGACGACGTTGCCTTCCACGAGTGGTGAGCCGGAGAAGCCCCAGTCTGGCAATTGTGCACCGGTCTTTTGCGCGAGGTTATCAGACCAAATGACTTTGCCGCTGGTTTTATCGAAGCAGAAGACCTGACCGCGTCGGCCGAGGGTGTAGACTTTATCACCATCCACGGTGGGCGTGGAGTTCGGGCCGCCTTCGTAGAGATTCGGATCGATGGGGGCGTCGTAACTGTGCGACCAAGCGACTTTGCCATCGGTGGCGTTCAGGCACCAGATGGTGTCTTTGTTCGCAGCGTTGCCTGAGGCGTACACTTTTCCGTCACTGATGGCGACGGAGGAGAAGCCCACACCGATCTGTGCCTTCCACAATTCTTTCGGCGCAGTGACGGGAAAGGCGGCGGTGAGTTTGTTCGTGGCGGCGATGCCGTTGTGATTTGGTCCGCGCCAGCGATTCCAATCGCCATCTTCTGCGAGAGCATTAAAGGAAAGCAGGCTGGTGAAAGTGGAGACGACCAAGGAAAGCCGGGAGGCAATAGGCATCATGGAGAGATATCTAATTCATGCGTGAAGCGGCGTCAATCGACGGAAGACTTTGCGTGGTAAAATGTTCGATGGGAAAAGCGTTAAAAATGTCGCTTTTAGATAACAAATAGTCGGGTTTTTTGAGTGGAAACGGCTTGGCTTTTTTTGTGAGATGGGTAATCTATTTACACCTGTCAGACCTTTCCAAGGAAGTGTTGTCGTCACCCGATGTGATGGCTTTTCAAAACCTCTTTCTTGGGCTTCAAAAGGCACAGGAACAAGTAGGAGGAAATAGTGAAAAGCATAATAAAAATGGGGAGAATGCTGGGCTTATGTCTGGCGCTTGGAACAGTCACGCAACAGGCCCGCGCGCAGGAGGTGTTTTTGCCCACGGCAAACAACATGACTGCGCCGCGAAATTTGCATCAGATACAATTGCTGCACGACGGTCGGGTTTTTTTGCAGGGAGATTTGCCACCGCCCTCATCGCCAACCACATCGGCATCCATAGACATATACAATACTGTCTCTAACCGATTCAGCCGTGTGGCTTCACTGGCGTTGCCGCGATGGCAGAATGCTTCGGCTGTCCTGTCGGATGGGCGGGTCATCATTATCGGTGGGCGTACGAATTCACCTGTTGATTCAGTGGCCTCATTGAGCGAGGTATATGACCCAATATCCAACATAGTGTCACCCGCCGCGCATCTGCAGATCCCGCGCGGTCTGGCCAAAGCGACGACATTGCTGGACGGGCGAGTATTGGTCAGCGGTGGAACGACAGTATCCAACCTCAGCGTGCTGCGTACCGAGATATATGATCCGGTGAGCAATTCGTTTGCTCTGGGGGGAAACCTGACGTATCCGCGCGTCAGCACTTCTACAGCCACTTTGCTGGCTGACGGCCGCGTTTTGCTGGTTGGCGGTTCCGGACTGGCCGGATCGGTGGTGGAGATATTCAATCCTGCCAGCAACACGGTTTCGACAGCGGGAACGTTGATCGATGCGCGCAGTGGTGCTCATACTGTCACGCTGTTGCAGAACGGCAAGGTCTTGATCGTGGGCGGCGGAATCACGGTGCCGACGATCACCGGGAAAGCGGAGGTGTATGATCCCGCCACTATGACATCCACTGCTGTGGGGAGTCTGGCCCTGGCTCGAAGGGGGCATACTGCCTCCTTGCTGCCTGATGGCCGGGTGTTGATCGCGGGCGGAGCCTATGATGCTGGTGATGGCGGCTTTTTCGTCACTGCTTCTACTGAAATATTCGATCCGGTCACGCAGACATTTTCTGCTGGGCCAGCTATGCTGACTGTGCGGGAGAATGCCCGGGCTGTGACGCTGCTCACCGGCCAGGTTCTGATCACGGGAGGGCGGACACCCGGCCTGATCACGACAGCAGAGCTGTTTGATACAGAGGTAGTCGTGCGTTCGGCCGATTGGTATGCACTCTTGGACACGATCGAGAATCTCACCGCCACGTTGACTGGCGTGCAATTGCAACTGACCAACGCATTGAATCAGATCAGTGGTCTGACCATCACGAACAACAATCTGCAGGCGGAGCTGAATTACGCCCATGATACGATCGACGGATTGACGACTACGAATGCACAGTTGCAGGCGCAGATCAATGTGCTGCAACCGAATCCGTTCCGCATGTTGCCGCAAGACCTGCCACCGAGACCGCGCATCCATACGTTCACCACATCCGACGGAAGAGTATTGATGCTAAGCGGAATAACTACAGATGTAGCGGCCACAAAAAGTGTCAGCGTCTTCGATCCAATGACGGAAACGATGACAACTGCCGGTGGCATCAATTCTATCCGCGCAGGGCATACGGCCAATTTGCTTGCAGGTGACCAGATTCTAGTGGCTGGCGGCAGTGTCCGGACTACTCCGTTTTCCCCGGTCATCGTGACCAACACGACGGAGATATACACGCTCAGCACCACGAATTCGGTGGCGGGCCCGAGCATGGCCAACGCCCGTATTTCTGCCGGATCAGTTAATTTGGCAGATGGCCGTGTGTTGGTGTTTGCGGGACGCAATGACACCACTGCTTTTGTGGCCCAGAGCGAAATCTATGAACCATCAAGCAACTCTTTCCGCCTTTCCGGCGTTATGCCTGCATTGGTGAACTTGCCAACGGTCACGTTGTTACAAGATGGTCGAGTGCTCATCTATGGCAGCAGCACTAATGATGTGCCGGCCATCCAGGTGTTCGATCCAGCCACGGAAACATTCACCTCTGTGAGTGGACTGGCAACCGGAAGAATCGGGCACCAAGCGTCTTTGCTGGCGGATGGAAGAGTGCTGATCAGCGGTGGTCGTACCGTGGTGGCAGGACTGATCCTTAAGACGACCGAGATATTCAATCCGTCGACAGGCACATTCAGTGCCGGACCAGACATGCTGACTGCGCGGCAAAGTTTTTCCTCTACGGCCTTGCTGGATGGCACGGTGCTCATAGCGGGCGGCCAGACTAATACGGCTCCAAATCTGCTGGCTTCTGCAAAAGCGGAAATATTCAATCCGGTAACCGGAACATTCACCGCTGCCGGGGTGATGGCAACAAACCAGTATTTCCATAATGGTGTTTTGCTGCGCAACGGTGCGGTGCTCTTGACGGGAGGTATGCCGGGAACAACGACCTCGTTATTGTTCAAAGCGCAACTCTATGATCCGACAACGCATGTCCTGACATCGCAGTATGGCAACCTGAACTTGCTCATCGATGATCTCGAAGCAGAGAATGATGATCTCGTCACGCAACTGGCCAGCGTGCAGTTGCAGCTCAACATCGCGACGAACACGATCACCGGCCTGACGATCACGAACGCCAGCCTGCAAGCGGCGCTCGCGAATGCGAATACGACCATCGCGGGTCTGGTGGTGACGAATGCGCAGTTGCAAGCGGATCTGGAGGCGTGTCAGGCAGAGAAGGCGGCGTTGCTCACACAGATCAACACGTTGACGAACCAGATCGCGCAGTTGCAAAACACGATCACGACACTGACGGCGCAGAACAACGCGCTGACAAATCAGGTGGCACAACAGCAGGCGACGATCAATTCGCTGGTGGGCCAGGTGAATTCGTTGACGAACCAAGTCGCGCAACAACAGAGCACGATCAACACGTTGACCGCGCAAAACAGTGCGCTAACGAATCAAGTGGCGCAGTTGCAGACCACGATCGGTTCGTTGCAAACGCAGAACAACGCGTTGACGAATCAGGTCGCGACACTTACGCAACAGAACACGCAGTTGCAAACCGCACTCACTGCTGAGCAGGCGCAGAATGCCACGCTCACCGCACAAGTAGCACAACAGGCGGCGTTGATCGTGTCCTTGCAGGCGCAGAACACGCAGTTGCAAGCGGAACTGACTGGCACGCAGAACCAGGTGAACAGCCTGATGGCGGCGTTCCAGAACGAGTTCAATGACCCGACGTTTGTGATTCCGGGTGCGACGTTGCAGCAGCAGGTCCAAAACCTGATCACGGCGATTCTTGAGCTGAACCATGGTCAGCGGAGTGCGCTCTATGACAAGTTGGATTAAGCGGTAAATAGCACAGCCGGACTTGCGAGGAATCGCGAGTCCGGCTTTTTTGTCCCGGGATGTCCCGGCGAATCTTTTCGACAACTTGTTGATTTTGAGCTAGAAGCCTTTCCCAAGACAGCCTTGCGCACACGAAATCCGGCTGTCAGGGCCATGGGTGCTGCGGCATCCGCTCAGGTATGGAAATTCTCAAGCAACTTTATCGCGACCGGCTCAGCCTCGCCACGGACCTGTATCAGCTCACGATGTCCTATGGATATTGGAAGGCGGGCGTGGCGGACAAGGAAGCGGTCTTCAATCTTTTCTTCCGGCGTAATCCTTTCCAAGGCGGTTACAGCGTGGCTTGCGGTCTGACGTATCTGCTCGATTACCTGAAGAACTATCAGTTCGACGCGGAAGATGTCGCTTATCTCGCCACCTTGACGGGCAATGACGGCAAGCCGCTCTTCGAGCAAGGCTTTCTCGATTACCTGCGCGATCTGAAGTTCTGCTGCGATATCGATGCCGTTCCTGAGGGCACGGTGATCTTTCCGCATGAGCCGTTGGTGCGTGTTCGCGGTCCGATCATCCAGTGCCAGATTCTGGAGACGCCGCTGCTGAACATCATGAATTTCCAGACGCTGATCGCCACGAAATCAGCGCGTATCTGTCAAGCCACGCAAGGTGAACCGGTCTTGGAATTCGGTCTGCGTCGGGCGCAAGGCTTGGATGGCGCGCTCGCGGCGAGTTGGGCGGCATACATCGGTGGTGCTTCTGCCACGTCCAATGTCCTTGCCGGAAAACTCTTTGGCATTCCCGTCAAAGGCACCCATGCGCATAGCTGGATCATGTCCTTCGAGACGGAGGAGGAGGCATTCAAGATTTATGCAGAAGCGATGCCGAATAATTGCGTCTTCCTAGTGGATACCTACGACACCTTGACCGGCGTGAAGCGTGCGGTGGAGGTCGGCAAGACCTTGCGGGCGAAGGGCTATAAGATGGTCGGCATCCGCTTGGATTCCGGTGACTTGGCCTATCTGAGCATCGAGGCACGCAAGCTTTTGGACGAGGCCGGTTTCAAAGAAACCGTCATCGTGGCCAGCAACGACCTTGATGAATACATCATCGAGAGCTTGAAGAAGCAGGGCGCGCAGATCTCTGTTTGGGGTGTCGGCACGCGCTTGGTGACGGCCTATGATCAACCGGCATTAGGTGGTGTTTACAAGCTCGCGGCTATTCGTAAACCCGGCCAAGAATGGCAATACAAGGTCAAGCTCTCTGAACAGACGATCAAGGTGTCAACACCTGGTATTCAACAGGTTAGACGTTTTTATAATGAAGACGCCTTGGTGGGCGACATGATCTACGACGAGCAGTTTGGTGTATCAGACAAACCGGTGATAGTAGACCCAGCCGATATGACCCGGCGTAAGGTCATCAAGAGCGGGACGCCGTATCAGGACCTACTCGTACCCATTTACCGTGACGGCAAGGCCGTTTACCAGAGTCCCCCAGTGAACGAGATCCGGGCTTATGCGCAAAAGC
This sequence comes from Verrucomicrobiia bacterium, assembly GCA_036405135.1. NCBI lineage: Bacteria > Pseudomonadati > Verrucomicrobiota > Verrucomicrobiia > Verrucomicrobiia bacterium. The sequence continues at coordinate 100,685 of DASWYF010000047.1, forward strand.
AACTGTCGCTGGTCCACCCGACCATCCGTCGCTTTGTGAACCCCCACGGTTATCCGGTCGGTCTGGAGCCCAAATTGCACGATTTGAAGACTCACCTGATACTTCAGGCCCGGGGCCTGGAAGAACCCGTTAAAGGCTAAAATGTTGTGGAAATTGCTCTGGCATATGGCAATACTCGCGCCAGACCTACAGCATTTGGTTTAAGCCAAGGTCATCGTTCGGTGGGCCCGAGGTGTCTTCGCGGGCAGTGTGGTGGAGAAAGCCGGGTGACATCCTATGAGCGCGGAAAAAGACAAGAAGAACATGTATTGCTACCGTTACCCGCATCCAGCGGTGACGGTGGATTGCATCATCTTCGCCATCCACGAGAACGATCTCAAAGTCCTGCTCATCCAGCGCGGTGCTGATCCCTATAAGAATCACTGGGCTCTGCCTGGCGGTTTCGTGGAGATCAATGAGAGCGTGGACGTCGCTGCTGAGCGCGAGCTCGCGGAAGAGACGGGCATGGAAAAGATTTTCCTCGAGCAGCTTTACACGTTTGGTGAACCGAAACGCGATCCCCGTGAGCGCGTCATCAGCGTGGCGTATTACTCTCTCGTCCGTTTGAAGGAGCACCGTCCGGTCGCAGGCTCGGACGCGTTGAATACTTGCTGGTATCCCATCCGTCAGTTGCCGCCGCTGGCGTTTGATCATAGCCAGGTCATGGCCATGGCCATCAAGCGGTTGCAGGGCAAGGTCATCTACGCGCCGATCATTTTTGATCTGTTGCCCGGTAAGTTCCGCTTGAACCAGCTCCGCAAGGTTTACGAAATCATTTTGGAAAAGCCGATCGATGCCGAAGGGTTCCGGAAGAAGATTCTGGCCACCGGCATGCTGACTCCGCTGAACGAATTTGACAGCACTGAGAGCGGCCCGCCTGCCCGCCTCTACCGGTTCGACAAAAAGCGCTACCAGAAGATGCTGGAAGAGGGCTTCACGTTCGAGATCAAGCCGGACGCACCCAAAAAGCCCGCACCCAAGGCATGAGCAACAAGGCGCTGATCATAGTAGACGTTCAGAATGACTTTGTGCCAGGAGGCGCCCTGGCAGTACGCGGCGGCGACGAAGTGGTGGACGTGATCAACCGGCTCCAGACGGAGTTCGATATCATCGTCGCCACGCAAGACTGGCATCCCAAGAACCACGGCAGCTTCGCTTCCAATCACTCGGACCGGAAACCGGGTGATCTCATCGATTTAAACGGTCTGGAACAGATCCTCTGGCCAGACCACTGTGTGCAAGGCACCAAAGGCGCGGAGTTCGTCAAGGGCCTGAACACCTTCCGTATCAAACGAATTTTTCACAAGGGCACTGATCCAGAGATCGACAGTTATAGCGCCCTTTATGACAACGGCCACCGCAAGTCCACCGGGTTGGCGGACTACCTGAAAGGTCTCGGGGTCACTGACGTTTACATCGCCGGGCTGGCGACCGACTACTGTGTGAAGTTCACAGCGTTGGATGCCCGGCAAGTTGGTTTCAACGTCTACCTCGTGACCGCAGGATGCCGGGGCGTAAATCTCAAACCGGACGATTCTAAAAATGCCATCGAGGAAATGCGCAAAGCCGGCATCCACATCGAATAGCCGCCGGCCTTTCTCCCGGTCAACCACCACAAGCGAAGCCGTTCACACCGGCCCTGCACCTGTCTGTCCTTCAGTGCAGCCTGCCGTCTGAGCGCGATCACGACACATGACACTTTTTTCATCCATTTTATTTGCGGCAAACCAGCCATCGACACGATTCCCTGCCTTGGCTGACAACCTCATGGAGGTCGCATGAATCTCGAACCATTTTCACTCATTTTACAAAAAGCCAGCGGACTGACGCTCCGCAATGCAGCGGGTGTCGCAGCCACCAATTTCATCGAAGAACGCCAGCGTTCTCTCGGCCTCAATACGCCTGAGGATTACCAGCAACGTCTCGAACAGGATGTAGAAGAAAAGCAGCGTTTCATCGAAGCGGTTGCTGTCTTGGAGACTTGGTTCCATCGCGATGTTGTGGCCTTTGAGACATTGGCCAAGCTCGCGAAAGACCGCCTGAAGAAGAATCCCGCGCCCTTGCGCATCCTCTGCCTCCCCTGCTCCACGGGTGAGGAGGCTTACAACATTGCAGCGGCGCTGATCGAGGCTGGGCTGACACCCGAGCAATTCACTGTAGATGCCGTGGATATCAACGGCAGTGCGCTGAAACTCGCTGAAGCTGGCGAATATAAGACCGCCGCTTTCCGCAAGTGCCCGGAAGAATTTCGTCAGAAACATTTCGCAAGCGTTTCGGAGGATACGTTGCGCCTCACTGCCGAATGGAAGAGCTTGGTGAAATTCCGCCAGGGCAATCTCTTGCAGCTGGAGACGGTGGCAAGTGGTGAACCATACGATTTCGTTTTCAACCGCAATCTCCTCATCTACTTCGCACGGCCAGATCAAGCCAAAGCACTCGCGCATTTACGCCAGCTCCTCAAGCCCGAGGGTGTGATCTTTGTGGCCGCAGGTGAAGGCGGCATTTTCTTGGCGAATGGTTTCCGCACGTTGCGCATCCCGCATGCGTTCGCATTCCGTCAGGCGCCGCCGCGCCAGGAGCGGCCGAAAGTCCAGCCTGCTGCCGAAGGTGCAGAAGGTAAAGCAGACGAAGCTGCAAAAGCAGAGGGTGTGGATGCCTCGGCACCTGCAAGTGAAGCCTCTGGGGATGGAAGTGCAGATCCTGCTGGATCAGAGAATCCTGAAGGAGCTCCTGCCACAACTGCGGAAGGAGAGCAGCCAGCCGCTGCGCAACAACAGCCCAAGCCGCAACGTCCTGAACGGCAACCACGCCAGCGTCAGGAAAGACCTGAGCGCCAGGAACGTGGCGAACGTCCAGAGCGCCCCGAGCGGCAAGGACAAGAACGTCCCGAACGCGCAGAACGTCCTGAGAGGGGCGAGCGTACAGATAAGGGAGAGCGTCCTGAACGGCAGGAGAAATCCGACAAGCCGGAGAAACAGGAGAAGTCCGAACGGCAGCCAAAGCAGCAACAGCAGCCTAAAGAAACACGTCGTGCGGCGTCGCCAGAAGACACGGTGGACATCATCGAAGACGTCAAGGAACTGGCCGAAGCCGGGAACTTGGTGGAAGCGGAAGCCAAGTTGCGCGGACTGCTTGCCGGCGGTTCCTCGGATGCCGATGCTCACTTTCTCATGGGTCTTCTCCAAGATGCCCAAGGAGACGCGGTTAAGGCGATCGCCACTTACCGGCGTGTCGTCCAGCTTGATGGCAATCATCAGGAAGCGGTCAAAATGTTGATCGAACTGGCCGAAATGCAGGGGGATACGGCGGAATTGGAGAAATTGCATGCCAAGATGAACCGCATCTTGCAACGCAACCAGCCGCGTCGTCTGGCAAACAAACCGGAAACAAATCCGTCATAGTACGGATTTTGTCATCAGGCATCAAAATCCAGTCGTAACTTTTTGAGGCACTCTTTAATGTCTCCTTATCCATGAGGGGACCTGCGGACTATCCTACTATGGTGCTATTGGTGGACGATCAATCCATCATAGCTGAGGCTGTACGCCGCAGTCTCGCCAACGAGCCGGACATCAATTTCCACTACTGCTCCAATCCACTGGATGCCATTGCGCTTTCCCATCAGATCCGTCCCACGGTGATCTTGCTGGATTTGGTGATGCCGGAACTCGATGGCCTTACTTTGTTGCAACGTTTTCGCGATGATCCTGTCACGCAAGGCGTCCCCATCATCGTTCTTTCTATTCAAGACGAGCCGACGACCAAGAGTGATGCGTTCGCAGCCGGTGCGGATGATTATCTGGTCAAACTGCCCAATCGCATCGAACTCGTCGCACGCATCCGCTATCACACGCGCGGTTATGTGGGGCAGTTGCAACGTGATGAAGCGTATCGCGCCTTGCGTGAAAGCCAGCAGCAACTGGTGGACAGCAACACCACGCTCATCTCGCTGAATCAAAAGCTCGAAGACGCCACCAAGGCCAAGTCCGAGTTCCTCGCGAACATGAGCCACGAGGTGCGCACGCCGATGAACGGTGTCATCGGCATGACGGCCTTGCTCGCGGAGACGGAATTGCACGCCGAGCAGCGCGATTATGTTGAAACGATCCGCACCAGCGCGGAAGCGCTGCTGACAATCATCAACGACATTCTTGACTTTTCGAAGATCGAATCTGGACGCCTGGAGATCGAGAATCATCCGTTCGAGATACGTACATGCGTGGAGGAGGCTTTGGAGCTCGTCGCATCCAAAGCAGCGGAGAAGAATCTCGATCTCGCCTGTGTCACAGATGATGAAGTCCCGTTGATGGTTTATGGTGATGTCACACGTCTGCGTCAGATTCTCGTCAACCTCGTCAGCAACGCGGTGAAGTTCACGGCGAAGGGAGAAGTGGTCATTTATGTGAAGAATGACCCGGACGGGCTGCATTTCTGCGTGCAAGACACGGGCATCGGTATTCCGAAAGAGAAGCAGGATCGTCTCTTTAAATCTTTCAGCCAGGTGGATGGTTCCACTACACGCCAGTTCGGCGGCACCGGACTGGGGCTTGCCATCTGCAAACGCCTCACAGAATTGATGGGCGGAAAGATTTGGGTGGAGAGCGAGGGTGGCAAAGGCTCCTTGTTTCATTTCACTGTTCGCGCAGAGCATGCTGATCAACCTTACGATACTGTGACGGGCACGGGCTCGGCATTGCGTCGCAAGAAACTGCTCGTGCTGGAAGACCATGCGCCATCTTGCCAGTCACTGCGCCAGATGGTCATTCCGTGGGGCATGGATGTGGATTTTGCCTCGGATGCTGAGACTTTGCTCGCCCGTCTCGGGCAGGCACCAGCACCGCATCTGCTGTTGATCGATCGCGAATTGCCCAATACGCAAGTGGAGAAACTGGTCACACAGATCCGCGCTCATGAGGTCGGCGTGACATTGCCTGTCGTGTTGTTGTCCGTTCAACGCCTGCGAAGTTCAGATGATGTTTTGCGCGGGTTTGGCATCACGCAAAGTGTTCTGAAACCCGCCCGCCGTTCCGCGCTTTACGAATCGTTGACCCGAGCTGTTTCCGTGGCAGATGCTGCGCCCAAGCCGCTCGCCAGTACAGATCTGGATACGACTTTGGCTGCGCAAATGCCTTTGCGCATCTTGCTGGCGGATGACAATCCGGTGAACTTGAAGGTGGGGCAGTCTTATCTGCACAAGATGGGTTATCGTCCTGAACTGGCCGCGAATGGTTTCGAAGTGCTCGCTGCACTGGAGCAGCATCCGTTTGATCTCGTGATCCTTGACGTGCAAATGCCCGAGATGGACGGGTTCACCGCCGCACGTGAGATCCGTAAGCGCTATTCGGATGATAAACGTCCGAAGATCATCGCCATCACCGGCAACGCAATGGAAGGCGACCGCGAGAAATGCCTCGAAGCGGGGATGGATGATTACATCAGCAAACCCGTCCGCCCGAAGGAAATCGAGGCAGCGTTAAGGCGTTGGGGGAAGCAGAAGCGGTAAGTTCATTCCTCACGTTAGCGAAGTAAGATTCATAGCACGGGTTTTAACCCGTGCCTGGCTTTTCCCGTTTCAGCGTCGCATAGCGACGCAAGACTTCTACCGATCTGAGATTCTTCCGTCACTACGTGACGATGTTCCGATCGAAACACAAACGGCGGCTTGAAAAGCCGCCGCTATGAATCTTTCGTGCCGATCGGCACAGGGGAAAGCACTTACTCCGCGCTCTTTTTCTTGGCCGCTTTTTTCGCCGCCTTCTTCACCGTCGTCTTTTTGGCGGCAGCTTTTTTCTTCGGCTTGGATGACGACGTTTCTTCAGCTGTCGGAACGGGTTCAGCTGTAGCTGCCAATTCCTTGGCGACATCCAGACGGGGCGCATCGTTCCACAGACTCTCGATGTCGTAACGCTCACGCGCGTCGTTGCGCATGATGTGCACGATGACATCGAAGTAGTCCAAGACCATCCAAGCACCTTGGATGGTGCCATCGACAGCGCGGGGGCGGACACCGAAATTTTCCTGCACCTTCGTCTCGATCTCGTCGGAGATGGCGCGCAGGTGCGGCTCGCTGGTACCCGTGACGATGACAAAATAGTCCGCGATGGTGGATACCGGACGCATGTCCAGGATCACCATGTTCTCCGCTTTGCGGTTGTCAGCATACTCGCGGCAAGCGAGCGCCAGCTTCTTCGATTCCATGTTGCTGCGGAGAATGAGCAATCCGGGCTTAAAGATAAAGCCGATTATTACGGATGCTTTCGGCGACCACGGCGGGCACCAAATGGTCAATCGGCAAACCGGCCTTCACACGTTCCCGGATTTTCGTGGAAGAAACGCCGAATGGGAACCCTTTCAAGACCTGTCCGCGGAACGGTTCAGGCAGGGGTGCCGGAGGTTCTCCCGGTCGTGGGATGACCAGAAACTCCACCAATTTGGCCAGTTCCGGTGCATTTCGCCACTTAGGCAGCAACGGCACATGATCAGCCCCTATAAGGTAGGAGAACTGGGTGCCGGGATAACGCCGCTGAAACTCCTGCACCGTATCGATGGTGTAAGACACCCCGCCACGGTTCATCTCAAACTCATCCACCTCGAATTCAGGTTGCCCGGCCAGGGCCAGCCGCAACATCGCCGCCCGCAATTCCGTCTGTGTATAAACACTGTCCGGCTTGAAGGGCGACTTGGCGGCGGGGATGAAGATCATCCGCTCCAAATGCGCCTCTTCCATGGCGGCACGGGCCATGAGCAGATGCCCGCAATGCACGGGATCAAACGAACCGCCAAAGAGGCCGATACGCTTCATGTGCGGAGACGCTAACAGGTCAGCAGCAGCGGGTCACGCCTTCGTAACGGCGTTCCGTCACTTTCTCGTAGGCTTCGCCAGCCGTCAGCGGTTCGGCCACTTGCGGCAGGTTGCTGCCACCGCTCAGGCTGACAGCGACTTTGCTGCCTTCCGTTGGAGCGCATTCGTAAACGACGCGTTGTTGTTCGCGCTCAATCGCCGCTTCCGTGGAAAGTTCCCGGATCATCAGGAAAATGAGCGAGGCTAGGCCAAACCAGTTGAACGGCTTGCCTTCCACCACAGCATACTCCGGCAACCACACCGGAGGGTTCTCCTGCAGCTGCGCGATCTTCTTCCGTGCGAACAGCAGCGTCCACTCACGCACGCACATGATGATGATGATAGCCACCATCACGAGGAAAGCACCGGTCACAACCGTATCCAGCATCTGGTTGAAGTGCAGGATGCGGTTTTCCTTCACCGCTTTCTCGGCGGCGGCGATGGCCTTGGCTTCACCCAAGGTCTTAGCCCCTTCCAAGGCTTCTTGCAGTTTCGGCAACTTTTCATCCAACGATCTGGCTTGGGAGAGGAAACCGATCTTCGGGCTTTCGTGGAACATCTTCTGATAACCCGCCGTCATCGTCACCGTCATCAACCAGATCAATGGAATGATAGTGACGAGTGCGTAGATAGGCTTGCCCGGAGCGGGTTTCGGATTATCCGGTCCGGCAGCGGGAGGATTCAACTGCATCTTCAGGATCACCGTTGTGGCCAGACACAGAGCGATACCCGCCAGCAACTGGTTCGCGATACCGAACAGCGGCCAGAGCGAGTTGATGCCGCCCAAAGGATCACGCACACCTTGGATCAGGAAGTACCCCCAACCGATCACGAGCAACACGCTGGCAAAGAAATTGGAGAAGGTGCTCTTGGTGTCTCCCAAGGGTTTCCACACGTGTCCTAACAGGTCTTGTAACAAATATCGTCCTACACGCGTACCGGCATCGATGGTGGTAAGAATGAAGAGCGCCTCAAACATGATCGCGAAGTGATACCAGAGATCGAGCCACTTATGGCCGACGACTTTTGCGAAGATGTGCGCCATGCCGACGGCGAGAGTGGCGGCACCACCAGTGCGGCCAAAGAGCGTGTGTTCACCGATGTCCTTCGCCTCTTTCTCCATTTGCTCCACCGTAACGGGATAGCCCGCCGCTGTGACCGTAGCCGCAGTCGCTTCCGGCGTGCCCTTCATGTTCATGGCGAAGTAAACCCCAGGATCCAGTGTGCATGCAGCGATAAGCGCCATGATAGCCACGAGAGATTCCAAGCACATCGCGCCGTAACCGATAGGCCGTGCATAACCTTCACGCGTGATGATCTTCGGTGTCGTGCCGCTGGAGATGAGCGTGTGGAAACCCGAGATAGCGCCACACGCAATGGTGATAAAACAGAACGGGAACAATTTGCCCGCGAAAACCAAACCCTCACCATTGTCTGCAAACGGTGTGACGGCCGGCATATGCAAGACCGGCAGCACGATGAGAATGCCGACGGCCAGCGAGAAAATCGTGCCCAGCTTCATGAACGTGCTGAGGTAATCGCGCGGTGCAAGCAACAGCCACACCGGCAACACACTCGCCGCCAAGCCGTAAACGATCACTGACCACGCCAGCGGTTCCGCCGTGAATGTCAGTGCCTTCGCCCAAGTGGGATGTTCATGTACAAACTTGCCGCCCCACACCGCGAAGAAGAGCAAGATGATACCGATGACAGTGACCTCCATCACCTTGCCCGCGCGGATGAAACGCAAGTAGCATCCCATAAACATGGCGATCGGAATCGTGGCTCCCACCGTGAACACGCCCCATGGGCTCTCTGCGAGCGCTTTCACCACGATGAGCGCCAACACGGCGAGGAGAATCACCATGATGGCCAGAATCGCGAACATCGCGATGTAACCCGCCGTGGTGTTCAACTCCTCCTTCACCATCTGGCCCAGCGACTTACCATTCCGTCGCATAGAGCTGAACAAGATAACAAAATCCTGCACCGCGCCGCCCAAGACCACACCGATCAAGATCCACAAAGCACCCGGCAGATAGCCGAATTGTGCCGCCAACACCGGACCGACCAGTGGCCCCGGGCCGGAGATGGCCGCGAAGTGGTGGCCGAAGACGATCCACTTATTCGTCTTCACGAAGTCTTTGCCATCGTCCTGAACCTCGCATGGAGTCGCACGGCGGTCATTGAGCATGAGCACCTTGGCCGCGATCCATTTGGAGTAAAAGCGGTAGCCGATGGCGTAGGAACAGACGGCGGCGATGAGGATGTAGGCCGAATTGATCGGCTCACCTCGTTTGAAAGCGATGGTGGCGTAGGCAAAGACACCCAGCAACACAACGGCCAGCCAACCGAATAACTTAAGTGCGTTCTTCATGGATAAACAAGGCTTCCGCCAAGGCAGATGCCCAAGGGATAAAAGCCAGCTTACGGTTTTAAGTCCATCTGAGGCAATCTTGGACTCACCTTTTTGCAGAATGACCAATGCCTAAATCCGAATGACCAAGGACCAATGAAAGCGGTAATAATCTTTGACTTGGAGCTTTTCTGCCATTTCCTCGGTCATTTGAGCTTCGTCATCAGCCATTCTCACGAAGTGAGGCCATGGGTAATACTGAGTATTTTCTCGGCTTTAGACGTCCGATAAAATAGGTTTGTATGAATTTCGTAACGGAAGAATTTATGAAAAGGTTGTTGTGGCGGTTAAGGTGGCTCCTGTTTTTTGGTTTGCTGATCGGTGGATGGCAGGTTCAGGCGCAGACCAAACCGGTCCAATTGACGGAGCGCGTGGTGTCGTTATCGGCAGCATTGCAACCAAGCCGGGAGAGCGCGTTCACCCTTGCAGGGTTCAACTGGTTCTATGTGGGCGGCGTGGTTCCCGGCAAGGGGCAAAGCGTCGTGCAAGCCTTCGACACCGATGGCGCCCCCCAGCAGGAATACCTCTTGCCGCCCGGCCAGACGATCTACGCACTGCATGTGCTGGATGACGGCGCGTTGTGGGCATTGACCCGCAAAGACGAGACCGGTTGGCGTCTGGTGAAGTTCAATTTTGCCGGTCCGCTTCTGCAGGATTTACCATTGGTGTTTCCCAAGGGCTTTGAGATTCCTGCGCCGGCAGGCAAGGCCCGTTTGCATCTTGTGCCTGGTCAGAACGATCGGGAGGTTCATGGCGTTTATTTCGTGCCGGGGGCTCAGGCGGTTTTCAAGACTTTCACACTTTCCACCTATGGTGTGGTAAAAAGTGCGAACAGCGAGGGATTCAAGGATCGGGACGGTTTCACTCATCGCCTAACGACCAGGCCTGGTGTGGATGGCAAGGACAGTTTGGGCATCACCTGGAAGCGGAGTTTCTATCTTCTCTCCGAACCGCATTATGCCGTCGATCTGTGGGGTGATCAGGTGATTGTCCAGACCTCTGATGATGATTCACAAGGACAATCCTACCTCCTCGCGCTGAACGATTTTCGTCCTATGTGGCGAGAGCCACTCAAGTTTCCTTTGCGCAACAACAGCTACACCTTTTATCATTACAACCTGACCACCCGCAAAGTGACCTTGTATCCTTACCTTGATGCGCTCATGGGCACGGGTTGGCGTGTGCCTTCCAGCAAGCGCGGAACCCCGCTGGTGCCGAAGAAGCAGGGCGTGTGATTCTGGTCAGCGATCTCCTTGCTATCGGGTGCGATGATCGTAGCGTTTGCTTTACAAGACGGGTCTGTGAAATTCTTACACCGACGACACAAGGAAAAAGGCGCTTCTCAATGAGCCGTCTCCCAGATAGGTGAGGGATGAGCGCGCCATATATCCATACAGTCATTTGTCATTCTTCAATATGCCTTGTTCCAACCACTCATACTTTCCCTCCGTCACCCCCTGCGCCAACTTGTGATTTCCCCGGTCCGCATTCTCATGCAACGCCGTGAACAATCTCGCGATCCGCAGCCGCGCATTCCGGCAGAAGCAATCCGCCAGCTCCAACACTTCCTCGCGATGCTCCGTTTCCCACACGCTTTGTGCACGCGATAACGTCGCCGTCATCGCAAAGAGTTCCGTGCCGATATCCACGAACCGGCCCAGCAACACTTGTTGCTTCTCCAGCTTTGGACCGAACCGCACCATCGCGTGGAAGAGCGCCCGTCCCAGCTTGCGCCCTGTGCGCCGCACATAACTCAGGTGCGCATCTAGCGGTGACAACAGCTTCGGGGTGTTGCCATTACCCAATGGCAGCCATTGCTTCGGATACCACTTCGCGTAGAAGACTCCCGCCTTCATCGCCGCTTTTACGCGTTCCTTCATTGAGAGACGCGTGTTCAACACCGCTCCACCCGCACGCAGATGCGGATCCAGCGCCTCACGCGCGATGAAGAGCCGCATGATCTCGCTGGAACCTTCAAAGATCGTATTGATCCGGCTGTCCCGTAGCATGCGCTCTACCGCGACCGGTTTTTCTCCACGCGCTTGCAGGGATGCCGCTGTCTCAAAGCCGCGTCCGCCGCGGATCTGCATGGTATCATTCACCATCTCCCACGCGCGCTCAGTCCCCCAGAGCTTGCACATCGCCGCTTCCACGCGGATGTCCGCATGCTTGTCCTTATCCACCTTGCTCGCGGTCATCAATGTCATCGCTTCCATGGCGAATACATCCGCCGCCATACGTGCGATCTTGTCCGCAATGGCTGCATGCTTGCCGATGGGCGCGCCCCATTGCTCGCGTTCCTTCGCCCATTCGCGCGAGATTTGCAGACACCGTTTCGCCAAACCCGTGCAAGCCGCAGGCAATGTCAGGCGTCCTGTGTTCAAAGTGGAAAGCGCCACTTTCAAACCCTTGCCCTCCCCGAGCAAAATGTTTTCCCGTGGCACCTTCACATTCGTGAAGCGGATGACGCCATTATATAGCGCCCGCAACCCCATGAAGTGACAGCGCCGCACCACTTCGATGCCCACCGAACGCATGTCTACGATGAAGGCCGTGACCTGATCGCGCCCTTTACCATCGGCCGCTGGCGTCTTCGCCATCACCACGATCAATCCCGCTTTCGTTCCGTTCGTGCACCAAAGTTTTTCGCCGTTGATAACAAAATAACGACCATCCTCCGTCGGTTCCGCGCGGGTTTGCATCCGCGCCGGATCGGAGCCAACACCTGTTTCCGTCAGCGCAAAAGCCGAGATTTCCCCTTTCGCGATACGCGGCAGAAACCGTTTCTTTTGCTCTTCCGTGCCGAAAAGAATGAGCGGTTGCGGCACGCCGATAGATTGATGCGCCGATATGAGTGCCGTGAGGTTCCCGCAATAACTGCCCAACATCTCCGCTGCACGACAGTAATTTGTTTGCGACAAACCCAAACCGCCGTAGCGATGTGATATCTTGATGCCGAATGCTCCCATTTCTTTAAGCCCAAGGATGACGTGCTGTGGAATCTCACCCGTGCGATCAATCTCATCCGGGTTCACGTAGTGGCGCAAAAAATCACCCAGATGCAGCAAGAAGGCATCGCCTTGGTCTCGATCTTCATGGGTTTGCTCGGGGAACGGAAACGCTTCATCGAACTTCGTCTCGCCCATGAACAGCCCGCTCGCATAGGTCGCACGATTGCGCTCTGGTTCACGCGCTGCCTCCGTCATCTCCAAGGCCGCACGTTGTCCATCCGACATCTTCGAGGTATCGATCAACGGCGTGTTTTCTGACGTTTTCGTCTCAGGCTCGTGAGTCTCCAGGGTTTTCATACGATTACTCCTTTCTGGGGATAGAACGTTTCATTGCGCAAAGCTTTGCGTTGTAGCAACGAGCAAGGCGTAAAATAAGGATCACCCATGTCCGCCTCGTGCTGCATCTCCTTCACCACGCGTGCGAGGCCGAGCGAATCCGCATAGCGCAAGGGCCCGCCCCGGAATGGTGCGAAGCCCGTGCCCATGACCATCGCGAAGTCCACATCCTCCGGCGCAGTCACAACCTCTTCTTCCAAGCACCGTGCTGCTTCATTGACCATCAGCAACACCATGCGCCGTTGCAGATCAGCACGGGACAGTTTATCCGCCCAGCTTGGTTGCTGATACATCCTTACCGCCTCGTTCGGCAGCGGTTTCTTCTGCTCATGCCGGTAGAAGCCTTGACCGCTCTTCTTCCCCAACAAGCCCGCACCTAACATGCTTTTCAGCACCGCAGGTGTGTTCATCCGGTCATTGAAATGCAGCGTCAGCGTCTCGGCTACATGATGTGCGACGTCCAGTCCCACTTCATCTACCAGCCGCAATGGCCCCATCGGCATCCCGAACTCCAACATCGCCGCATCAATATCTTCAATTCGCGCCCCTGCAGTGAACAACGTGGCTGCTTCCATCAGATATGGCATCAAAATGCGGTTCACGAGGAAGCCCGGACTGTCGCTTACCACCACAGGCAGCTTGCCGATCTGCTGTACAAATCGCACCGCCCGTTCCAGCACCATCGGGTCTGTGTGATGACCGACCACCACTTCCACCAGCTGCATGCGATGCACGGGATTGAAGAAATGGATGCCTACCACACGATCCGGTGAAGGTGTGGAGTCGGCGATCTCCGAGACGGAAAGTGCCGACGTGTTCGTCGCCAGAATCGTTTCCGGCCCTGTTTGCGCCGCGAGCTTGCGGAACAATTCCTTTTTCAGATCCATCTTCTCCACTGCTGCTTCGATGACGATGTCCATGTTCCGCAAGGAGACATCACCTGTGCCGGGATAGATGCGGTCATAGCCTGCACGCGCTTCGGTGCGCGTGAGAATGTGCCGCTTCACAGCCTCATCATAATTTTTATGGATCGCCGTCATGCCCCTCGCCACCGCATCCGGATTGATATCACGCATCAACACCGGCAGCTTGCGAGAACTGAGCCAGTGCGCGATGCCTGCCCCCATCACACCCGCACCAATGACCGCAGGTCGCTTGATCAGCGGCAGATTATCGAAAGACTTCGCAACTTTCCTCCCCGCCACCGGCCGCAGGCTGAAGCCCGTTTCCGCTTGGATTTTCTTCGCCCGCTCTTGCAGGAAGAAAAGCCGCATCAAGTTCCGCGAAGCTTCTGTACCTGCCAGCGCGAGAATCGCATCACGTTCACGCTTCAATGACTCTTCCTCTTTCGCACCTACACCAAGACAGGTCACTTCCAACGCCTTGAGCGCTGCCGGATAGTGGCCATACGTCTCCTTCATCACCTTCGTGCGCACATAAGGCAAGGTTAACCGCGCCACGGGCGAATTATTTGTAAGCAATACGTTCAGCTTGCGAGAAGCCGGACGTTTACCCTTCCGTAACCATTGCCGCGCCAGATCGAGCAACCGTTCCTTTGGTGCCGTGGCATCCACCAGCCCGACCTTCTGTGCCTTACGAGCCGGAAGCATTTTCCCTTTCAGGATGAGATCCAACGCCGTAGGTAAACCGACAAGTTTCGGCAAGCGCGTGCAGCCACCCCATGCCGGTAGTATCCCAAGCTGTGTTTCGGGAAAGCCCAGCTTCGTCACCTTGTCCGGTGAGGCGATGCGGTAATCGCAAGCCAGTGCCAGCTCCATGCCACCACCGACACAGGCACCGTGGATAGCTGCCACGGTCGGCACTTTCAGTGCGGCCAGATGAGTGAAGACGCGCTGCCCGAGTTCGATGAACTCCGCCAGACCGGGTGACGGCTCGGCTGACGATTCCAGCGAAGCGGACAGCGCGTGTAAATCTGCGCCCGCGATAAAAATAGATTCCTTGGCACTGCGCAGCACGAGCCCCTTCACACGAGCATCACTTCCGATGATGCCGATGTGCTCATCCAATTCTCTCAGCACCGATTCATTGAAGACATTGGCGGAGGTGCCCGGACAATCGAACGTGAGCACGCACGTGCCATCCGCCAGCACTTCATGTTGCACCGCACCGCCTGCCGGTGATGTCACTTCAATGGGCGTAATGTCACCTTTCCCTGCCTGGGTGACCAACCGCTCCGTGATGGGTTTCGTGATCTTCATATGCTCCTTTCCAGCCAAAGTGCGCCACCTTGGCCGCCGCCCACACAGAGCGAAACCAAAGCCCGCTTCTCCCGGCGTCGTTCGAGTTCCTTCAATGCCGTCAAAATCAACCGCGCCCCAGTAGCTCCCACCGGATGCCCCAGGGCGATCGAACCACCATTCACATTCAACCTGTCGACTGGCACCTCGCCCAACGGCAACCGACGACCCAATACTTTGCGTGAAAACTTCTCCGAAGCCGCTGCGCGCAATACCGCGAGCACTTGCGCGGCGAACGCTTCATTGATCTCCACCAGATCGGCATCGCCCAATTCCAAACCCGTGATCTCTTCCAACCGATCCATCGCGAAGAGCGGCCCCAAGCCCATGCGTTCCGGATTGCAGCCGCTGTAGGCATAGCCTTTCAGATAACCGAGCGGCTTGTAGTTCAGCTCCTCCGCCATCTCCTCGCTCATCACCAGCAAGGCCACCGCACCATCCGTGACTTGGGAGGAATTACCCGCTGTGACTGTGCCCGTGCCGCGCTCAAAGATCGGCCGCAACTTTGCGAGCACTTCCGGCGTTTGATCGTTGCGCGGCCCGTTGTCCTTCACCACCGGTTCTTTGCCCGGCAGATAGGTCGGCGTGATTTCTTCGGCGAGACGGGTAGTCGCATCCAATGCCTTACGATGCGATTCCATCGCGAAGGCATCTTGCTCTTCGCGTGTGATACCTAGTTCCCGCGCCAGCACTTCCGCCGTTTGCCCCATGTTCAATCCACAAGTCGGATCAGTCAGCCCCAGTAACAATCCCACACGCGGACTGAAATCTTTGGGGCGAAAACCGGCTATGGCTTGCAACTTCTGCGGCAACGTCTTCGCCTTGTTCAACTTCGTGAACTTCTCCGCTGCACTATGCGGATACATCAGCGGCACTTGGGACATGCTCTCCGCGCCACCCACAATGAATACCTCGCCGCGACCAGCCATCATGTGTTCATACGCCTGTGTCACCGCTTCCATGCCAGAGGCACAGTTGCGATGCACCGTCAGTGCCGGAACGCTTTCGGGAATTCCAGCGCGCAAGGCGATGACCCGCGCCACATTCGCCGCATCCGCCGGTTGCGCAACACAACCGAAGATCACTTCATCCACCAGCACCGGATCCAAGCCCGTGCGTGTGAGCAAGGCGTTCACTGCCACGCGCCCCAATTCATCCGCACCCAATTCCGCGAAGTCTGTTCCCGCCTTGATGAAAGGTGTGCGGACACCATCCACGATCACAAGTGATTGTGTTTTCACGATGCCACCTCCATCTCAGAGTGTTTCCCATTTGAAGATACGCTGTTGGCTTTCGTCCCGTTCCCTTTCGGGCGATGATCCACAACTTTTTGCTCCTTGAGCTGTGTGCCGACACCTTGCAGCTCACGCATCGTCGCTGCGTCATGGAACTCGACGCGATTGGGACGAAACTCTGTGTGAGCGGCGAAACGATGATTGAGACTGCGCGTCACTTGATCTTGCGTGGCATCGCTCAAGGCGTTCACGTGCAGGATCACTTCATCTAGGTCCAGCGGATCATCGTGTTGCTTGCGCAGTTCGAGCTGCCAGGCACCGATGCCAGGCGCGTCATCCAGCACGTGCTCCAGTTCGTTGAAGTCGATGAGCGTGCCTTTCAGTTTGTCCAAATGCATCTCACGGATCTCCGATGTGCGGGAGATGCGACCGACGAGCCGCGGCACTTTCCGTTCGCAATACGGACACTCCTCATACGTCAGCCCGCCATCGATGCAATCGCCCGTGCGATACCGCAGCACCACGCTGCCGCGCGAATCCAAGGGCGTGTAAACGATTTCGCCCGGATGCCCATCCGGCACCACTTCACCGCTCACCGGATCGATGATCTCGATGATTCCCGTGTCTGGATACAGATGAAAACCCGTAGGCGTTTCATCCACTGAGCAAGGGCACTCTGCCCACGCACACTTGGCTTCCGTGAAACCGTAGGTGCTAATGACATCGATATCCTTCGCCCCCATCTCTTCCGCGAAGTGCGCGAGCTTACGGCGCATTCCATCTGGCACTTTCTCGCCGCCTAAGACGATGCGTTTCAAGTTCGGGCAAGTCACACCCTCCTGCACCGCCTCTTGAAGGACGTGATAGATAAAGGTCGGCATGCCGATGAGCACATCCGGCTGGATCTTCCGCAGCATTCGCAGATTACCCTCCGTGCCCATCACCTTGCCACCGCCCGTGCTGAGCATGAATACGCCGAACTCCGTGGCTCCGTAATGCGTCTGCCAGAAGGCCAGATGCGGCGCATACGGAAAGAAGTTCAACAGGCGATAATCACTGTGCGCTTCACATACCTTGAAGAGCCGCAGTCCCGTGCTGCGGAGTAAATCCATATCATGCCCGCTGTAAACAAACGGCACTGGATCGGCGGAACGACCCGTCGTGCTAGTCATGAATGTCGGGCGGAATTCATGTTGCAGTTCACGCTTTACCGCATCGCTACCGTGCATCAACGCACGGAAGATGGTGCTGGGACGTTTCGATAATTCCTTCGGATTAGGTGCGAGGATGAAATCGCGGGACTTAGTCGGCGCTTCCGGCGTGGCGAGCAGGTCCACCTTGCTGGTAAAAGGCAACAGCCGCAAATCATCCACCGTTTGGATATCATCCGCGCTTAAGCCGCGTTCGTGAAAGAGCTCGCGATAATGTTTGGAGAAAGGCAGCACGTTGTCCTTCAGCCACGAGTGCAATTGCTCGCCTTGCAGGCGGCGGATTGTATCCTTAGGCAGCGACTGCCATCCGGTTTTGAGCTGGGTCAGCGCATTCATGGGGTTCCTTTCCTAGTTTGCGAAGCTCGTCGAGCTGCTCCTGAGCGGCCTGGCGACCAAGCGCGATGTACTTGCCGGGATTGCTGAACTCGTGCCACTTGCCGTCGCACGAGAGCGGACGTAACACCACGTCCGCATTACGGCAGGCTTCCTCGGCCACGCGTATCTGCGCGCCGTGAACGCTGCGCATGAGGTTGTCGAGGATGTTGCCGTTCGCAAAAAAATTGAAATGCTGGTTGATGAGCTGCATCAGCGAGAAGCGTTTCGGCTCCGCTGCCGACTTCTCGCGCTCCAGATCACGCACACAACGCAAGTAAGCGGGCGTGGGAATCGTGTTCACTGCGATGATCCGTTCCACGCCCATCTCCCGCAGCACATCGACAGGTAATGGATCAGAGATGCCACCATCCACGAACATCTCCTGGCCAATCTCAACCGGCACGCAAACACCGGGAATGGCACTGCTCGCATGAACTGCGCTGGAGACTTGCCCACTGGCGAAGACTGCCCGTTCCAACGTGTCATAGTTTGTCGCGACGATACGCAAAGGCCGCACCATGTCCGAGAAGTGCGACTGACCGATGGTGCGCTCCAACCGTTGCTTGACCGCACCGCCAAAGATAAAGCCCCGCCGCGGTGGCATGGAGGGATCCAACAACTTAAAGAATCCCCAGCGCCCCTTTACTTCATCCGCCAAGTCTTCCAACAGATGCCCGTCATGCCCATGCGCCCAGAGGGATGCGATGTAAGCGCCCATGCTGCAACCGGCCACCACATCCACCTCGATACCGGCTTCTTCCAAAACTTGGATGACTCCGATATGCGACAGCCCTTTCGCTCCACCGGAAGAAAGTGCAAGGCCAATGCGTGTCCCGGCGATTTCCCGAGCTATGCCACGAAGCTGTATCTCGCGTGCTTTCCCACAATCCCGCAGCACTTGCAGACTGCCGACGCCTTCACTCGTCATGCGACCGTAGAGCGCAGGCGGATCGATCTCTTCTGTGCGATAAAACAATTCGGTGAAACCATGAGCACTCTCGCCTTCTTCCAGGTAAAGGAGCGGTTTGAGATGCGGTTTGCGCCCCGTATTCAACTTCTCCATCTCCGCGGTGATGAGATGATAGTTGTAAACCTGGTTCGGCGATTGACGCAGAATGACAAATGCCTTGTCCACCAAGCCTAACACCCGGCAAAGCACATCTGCTTTCAACTCGGCCGCCGCCAACACGATCACATGCGCATAATGTTCTCGCGCATGACGGAGCAGTTCATCGAGCGCCTTTATTTCACCCGCTTCATCACCCAGTTTTGCGCTTAACCAATCGGTATCGCCATGAGTTTGATCGATGGCCGGTGTGAGAATAAATTCACCATTCAGGTGCGGCGGGGATTTCAGCCAGTCTGTCAGAGCAAAAGCTGCATCGTGATTGACCAGGGAAACAATCAAAGGCCGACGGTTTGTCTCTTTTCCAAGCAAGGTGCCTATCTTGGTGATGGTATCGATGGCAGGAAGATTTGCGGTCAATGGTGCGAACACCACTACTGGCGAAGGTCCGATGGGCGGAGGGGACGGAAGGAGGAGATGCCCAAGGCGTAAGGAGAGGGGCCTGGCCTCTCTCGACGCAATGAAGCTATGTGCTGTTTTGAGCATTTCCGTCACCGCCATTGACGGTGAACGGAAAGGACGTTTTAGCGCGGACTCAGACGCTAGACTTTGGGCGTCCCCGGCTCACCATCGCCGGCTCTGTTAAGGGTTATCAGTGTAACTCTTGAGTCCATTTGTTGTGCTTAATTATCTGACGTTAACGTAAGCCTCCTTGTTCAAAGGTCAACCGGGACCATGCATTTTTCGGCCATTTTATGGCAAAAATAAATCGCCTCCTGCCGATGACAGACAGGAGGCGATGTGCGAGGTTTATCGGTTAGAGGACTCCAATCCTCTATTATTCGGCGACGATCTTCACAGTGTGCGTGACGGGCACAAAGGACTTCTTGATGGCTTCCGCGAGCGGCGTGCGTTGCGCTTCTGTCTTCGTTACCACAGCTTCCATATCGGCCTTGGCTTCAGGACTGCGGAAATCTTTCTTGATCTGCTGAGTCTCGAAAGTTTGCTTCGCCAGCACGGCATCATCCACTTTCTTGAATGCGTCACTGAACGGATTAGTGACGAAGTCTGCGGCGAGGTTCACGCCTTTGGTGAGTTCTTCCTTCGTGTAGGTGTGCGTCTCGGTGCCCCAAGTGACTTTGTAATTCTTTTTCGTAGCACCTTTCACGACGAGCATCAGGCGGTTCAGGTCTTGATTGAACGGCACCACGCTCATGCCACCACGGATGCTGCTGTCCAGATTCTCCGGCCCGCTTGCGCAGAAGGGATAGCGGCTGCTCTTGAAGGTGAACTCTTCGCCCGTACCGGCTAATGCTTCGTGGCCCATGGAGGCAGTCCCTTTCTTTTTCTTCAAATCCACAGTGAGTGTGCCGATATCGCCATCAAGGCCCATGGATTTGAGGAATGCATACGCCATCACCACCTGCCCGGCCCAACCCGGATGCACGCCGTCTTTGCCTGAGACCATGAAATCCGGTCCAAATTTCTTCTGCGCGAAATAGCCGCCCGTATACATCGGCCAGAAGATGTCCGCAAACCCCACGCCTTCCTGCTTCGCCATCTCGATGCCGCTGTTGCGAAGGTTGAGGAGGTTCAAATTCAAATCCTCCACCGTGCCGCTCGCACTCTTAACCCAATGAGGCATCTTACCCACGGTCCCCGGTGAACCATGGATCATGCGCACGTTGTTCGCCTTGAACGAACGAATGATGGCGAGGGAGTTCGCGCGATAGTCCGCACCGATCTCATCCGTGTAAGGCACATAACGATGATCGTTCATACCGTAACAGGTCGTAGCAAAAGTAGGTCCGAAGCGCAGGCAGTCATTCGTGAGGCGTTTGATGAAGCCGGAGGCGCGTTCACCGCTCCAGCCGTATTGGCGCACCGTGATGCCGAGGTCCGGCGTGCAGACGGTAAGATACGTCTCCATGATGCGCGAATACATCTTTTGCTCCGTGATGGAGTCGCCGATGATCGCGAGCTTGTCGCCCTGCTTCAGTTGCAACTTGGCGGGAGCTTCAGGCGCTTGGAGGGGCTTGAATTTCTCGAATTCAGGTGCGGATGGCTTGACCTCGTAGGTCTGGGCAAAGCTTAAAGAAGCAAAGGAAAGCGCAAGGGCGCAGACCAGCTGGCGAGCGGAAAGAAAGCGTGTGTTCACCCGGCCATCATCGGCAAGTGGCCTCAAGAGAGTCAAGCCAGCCTTGCACAAGGATTAGCGTACGGCTGATGTGTTCGGAGATTCTTTCCGATACAGAATGTAAGAGTAAACCGAAGTGATCGATGCCATCCCCAGCACAATGGGCAAAACCACGTAAAAAGCATACTTCTCAAAAGGCACGACCAATAGCATCACCAACATGATAAACCCTGACGCGACCATCACGGGCCCACCCAAGCGATGAGTCTTGGCCCACACTTCAGGAGAAGCGAGCGTCCAAGGTGTGCGAATGCCCACAAAGCGGTTGGGTTTCAGCTTCGTCATAAAGTTTCCCAGCACGATGAACAGCATCCCCAGACCGATGTAAATGTAATGGGCGAAAGCAGTGCCATTGCGAAACCAGCCAAACGCCACCGCCAGGATCAGCAACGAGAAGCAGGAGAAGAAGCTCGTCAATGCCAGCCGGATAGTGCGGATGGTTTGACGCGAACTAGCTTGGGCTTCCGTGCTTTGCTGCTTTAGTTTTGGGTCGATGAAGGGCACGACTGCCATGAGCAAGGCAACGGCGGCATTGGTGATCGGCAGCAACAATATGCCGAATGTCTTGCCGGAGTAGGCGTCTATCTGGCCGGCCGCATTCCAGTGAGAGGGCACTTTCTCTGGCAGCTTATCCCACAGCAGGGCGGCGGCGCAAAATGGCACGGCGAGGATGAACAGTTGCAGCCACTCTTTTTTTAGCAAATTCATGAGGCGTCTCCTTCTTTGCAGGTTTGGACAGGTCCATCAACCAGGCCAGGCACTCATCCAACACCGTCGTGTTCAACGAATAGGTGATGAACTGCCCTTGCCGCTCCGCGAGAATCAGGTCCGCCTGCTTCAGCAGATCGAGATGGTGCGAGATGCTGGGCTTGCTGATCTGGAACTGGTCGGCAATGTCACCCGCCGTCATGGGCTTGCGCCGCAAGAGTTCGAGGATCTTGCGGCGGGTCGGGTCGTTCAACGCCTTGAAAAGGCTGTCCATAGCGATTCGATATTTAGACAAATATCTAAATATTAATGGATGCACAACAGTTTATTATTGTGAGGCGCGGCGGAGTAGGGACGGCTTTGCCGTCTTTGATCAGATTTCTCCTGGTTTTAGCGTGGGGTGCTTATTATGGCCATTATGACGCGCGTAGTAGGCTGAGCGGCAAACAGCATAGTACAGCCCCAACATCGCCAGAAAAGGAAACTGCGTGGTAAACAATTCTCTGACCTTTTCCCTGCCCAAAATCCATATGCTGCCCGCAGCAGCGACTCTTTCTGTGTATGAATCAACCTCTTCAAACTCTTTTATCCATGCCTCGACCTCCGATTCATTCTTCTGAGGAAGTTCAGCCAGAATAGATTCGATCCTCGCCATCATCGGCTGGGACATCGATTCGATATAAAGGCAGTAGGCATAATCTTTTGGATAAAGCTGACGGCATTTGATTCTTTTCTGCCGTCTTCTGCTCCAAATGATCGCTGCGATTACGGCGATAAATACCGTCACCAAAATACTCTGAATGATGCCAAAGGCCATCCCGAACACAATCAGCAGCAAACCCCAATACAATGAAGCTTTCATGACCAAATGCTTTCTCTCAACTACGTAACAGTCTCGGTATCGTCTATCCAAAACAAAGCCCCGCAGCCACATGGCTGCAGGGCTTGCTAAACGTCCTGCAAGTCCGGTTACTTGATCGCCGCCAGTTCTGCGGCGAGCAGTTCCTTCGTCTTCGCCTTCGCATCGGCCAGGCTGATCTCGCCCTTGTCGATCTTCGCGATGAAGGATTTCTGCGCGAGGTAGTCTTTGTTCGCCACGCCTGCCTTGCTCTGCAGCATGCGCCACGCTTTGCGACGTTCCACGCCGAAGAGCACCATCTGGCGCGAGACGGCTACATATTTAATCTTACCCTTCGCCTCGTTCTTGATGTAGCAATCGAAGTTCGGGACGTAGCTGCGGTGCGCGGGATTGAACACGCGGCGATGGATCACGTCATCCTGCGTGATGAGCGCGAGCATGTCATCGAAGTGGATCATCTTCTGCGCTTCTTCTTCCGTGATGTTTTTCACGTGCTTGCGGAAGCGTCCTTCCGTCAGCGCCCAGTGGGCCACGGTGTAATTGTATTCCTCGCCGTTCGTCGCGAACTTCGTGCGCCACCAGTCACGGTCCGGCGTCGGATTGCCTTTGATGTCCAGCGCTTCCTGCGTCGTTTCACCACGGCGCGGGTTGAACACGAACTCGGGCATGCCGCGCGCATCGCGCACCATCTTCGCCTGATCGGCAGACATGTTATCACCCACGCCGTGTTCCGGCTGGCAGGTGGTGTAAGCCTGATAGAAGGCCGTTCCACGATACTCAAGACCATCGAGCATCGCCTTGTACATCTTCGCCGCATTCGCCATGGAGACTTGCGCAACGAATGGTGACCCGTGACCGCTCGTGAACGCCTCGGCGACGTTCTTCTTCTCAATCAGCTTGCCTTGCGAGGCCACACCGAACTGGTTCATGTCATAACCGCCGAGCATCGTGGATGAGTCGGAATTCTGACCGCCGGTGTTCGAATACACCTGCGTGTCCAGCATCAGCATCTTCACGTTCGGACGGTTTTGCAGGATAACCTTCGAGACGTTCTGGAAGCCGATGTCGCCCGTGGCCCCATCGCCACCCACGACCCAGACTTTCGGCAACTCGCGGATCTCCTGCTCCGTCATCAGCGTGTCGTCCAGGTGCGTGAGAGTGAAATACTCCGCCTCGCTCGTGACCGTTTCCTTATCCAGCAACGCATCCACCATGCGCTCTGGCGAAACGGAACGGCGCGCGTGATTCACGATGACGGATTCCGCCATGAGCCACGAGATCGTCGAGCCGTCCTGGAACAGCGAGTTCATCCACGGATACGGATGCGGATTGGACGGTGGCGTGGAGCCATACACCGTGTTACAACCCGTGCTCGCACCCATCATCATCACGGACATGCCATTCGCCTTGCGACCATCCACCGATTGCAGGTCCTTGTGATTGAACGCGTCTTGTTTCAAGACCGCGACCAATCCGCCCACGATCTGATCATCCGTGATCTCGCCGTGTTTCGCCTCGTAATCTACGATGCGCTTGGCCGTGTCCTTGTCGTTCTCGCCACCGAGACCCATAATCACGTGCGCCACACTCTTGCGGAACAGTTGGTATTGCGCGAGATCACGCGCCTTGAGCGCCGCCAGCTTGGATGCACCTTCGTGTTCCAACCGCGCCGCTTTCGCCTTCAGACGCTCCGCTTTCTTGTGATAGATCGGGCGCATGTGCGCTTCCGTCACAGACGCGATCGCGCGCAGCACGCTCTTCTCACCGCAACCGGCGCACGCACCGTCACCGGACACGAGCGCCTCGTAATTGCGACGCACCATCAAGTGATTACGCAAGGCCGCTTCACGCGAGCCCGCAGCATCTTGATCATTGTAAAGACCGAGGAACTTCTGCGGCGTATCCGGCAACAGGCGCGAGAAGATCTGCGCCGTCGTCAGCTTGGCGTTCAGATCTTCCGTCTCCGTCGTCATGCGCAAGGCATCGTGATCACCGCACACCTGCACGCATTCGCCGCAACCTTTGCAAAGATCGCTCACGTAGATGGAGAACAAGCCACCGCCACCGGGCGTCTTCTGCTCAAGCGAACGGAAGATCGCGGGCACATTCGAGTACGCCAGCGGCAACTGGTCGATGATGCCCGTGAACTGCAAGCGGGCCGCTTCGCTCACTTGCGCCAACTGGTTCACTTCATCGCGGATGATGTCCTTGAACGGCACCGATTCGCGTTTCGTCACGGCATCCTTCATGCGCACGCGCGCACGCTCTTCCACGCCCTTCAATTCGTTCAGCAGCTTCTTGCGCTCCGTTGTGTCTGCGACGTAATTGATCGCCGCTGTTTGCAGCACGGTCGCGATGTCCTGCGCCATGTTCGGCAAGGCCGTGTCCGGGCACGCCGTGATGCACTCCATGCATTGCGTGCAGTTCTCCGCGATGTAAACCGGCGTCTCACGCCGCGCTACATACTTGGACTGCGTAGCACCCGTGCCTGCGCCCATCACACCGACTGA
This sequence comes from Verrucomicrobiia bacterium, assembly GCA_036405135.1. NCBI lineage: Bacteria > Pseudomonadati > Verrucomicrobiota > Verrucomicrobiia > Verrucomicrobiia bacterium. Next base: position 125,747 of record DASWYF010000047.1, read on the forward strand.
GGCCAGCGCACCTGCAGGCTGGTGATAGCCCATGCCGCAACGGAACTCACTGTCGAACTTCGCCAGCGTCTGCACCGGCACACGCGATTGCCCGCTCGGCAGCGAGAACGCTTGCAAACCATTGCCACCTTTCACACCCGCTGTTGGATTGATTTGATGCTCGCCCAACGGCTTCAACGGCGCATTGCGCATGCTGGAGCGGTCGGCATCTTCGATCTCGCCATACTTGATCTCCTGCACCTGCGTGAAGCCCTGCGTCATCACCTCCATGTTGGAGGCGACGACTGCATCACCGAAGCGGCCGAACTTCTTCTCATACTGTTTCCGTACCACCGTGCTGAATTGTTCTTCAGTGATGTTGAAGGTGGTGAGGAACGGCGACACGCGGAAGAACGCGCCGAGGAAGGAATTGCCCTGCATACGCAATTGCAACTCTGGCTGGTTCGTCGCATTCCGCGCAATCGCGAAGCCCGGCAGAATGAACACGCGGATATTATTATCCTTAACAAATTTCCGGTGATGCGCCGGGATACGTTGCCAGGCGGTCTCGACGGTGTCGCTCGATTCCCACACGAGACAGCCGCCTTTTTTCAGGCCTTCCAGCGGATTCGTGTGCGTGAATGCTTTCGGATCGCAGCATAGCACCACGTCCACATGGTTCAGCTCGCAGTTCACGCGCACGCGCTCCGGCGCGACTACGAGATAATAATTCGTCGGCGCACCCTTCTTTTCGGAACCATACTTCGGGTTCGCCATGATGTTCAGCTTGTCCTTGAGAATGCCTTCCTCGTCATAGACGGGATCGCGCTCCGAGACGTATTTGCCGAAGTCACCGATGATCGAACCAAGGTTCTTGCCCGTGGTGATCATGCCCCATCCGCCGATCGAATGAAACCGCACCGCGATGGATTTGTCCGGCAACAGCGAAGGCGTGTCCTTACTGATGACTGCATACGGATGATCCACACCGAGAACGAAGAACGTCTCGCCATCCGCAGAACTCTTGCCGTCCTTGCGTTTCGTCTGGCCCGTCGCGAATTCATACGCGCCCAAGGTGTGTTCCGGGCGAAAATCCCGTGAACCGATGCCGTAAGAACCGCGGAACAGGCGCGGCGTTTCCTCCGGCGTGAGCGCAGGTAATGCGCCCCCGAACTTGCCCACTTCATGCGCCTTGCCGAAGGCCACACGGATATCGCGTGCCAGCGGATTATCACCGGCGAGGCTTTCGTCCGTGCGCTCGATGATGATCACGTTCTTCTTGCCGCGCAGCGCATTGATGACCGCTGCTTCCGGGAAAGGCCGGATCACATTGATATGAATGCTGCCGACCTTCGCACTGCGTTGATTGCGCAGGTAATCGCAGGCTTCCTCGATATTCTCCGCCGCGCAACCGAGCGAAACGAACACCGTGTCCGCATCCTCCGTCTTGTATTCCGTGATGAGCCCGTAGTGACGGCCCGTCAGGCGACCGAACTCCGCGTAGCATTGTTCGAGGAAGCCGAGGATGTACTCGTTGAAATTATTCCGACGCGCCACCACACCGTTCATGTGATGCTCCTGATTCTGCACCGGTCCAAGGAGGATCGGGTTCTTCAGGTCGATCATGATCGGCACACGACGACGCTTCTCACCGAAGAGCTCGCGTTGCGCGGGCGTTGGACACTCGATCTGGTCATCTGGTGCGCCGAGATATTCGCGGAGGAGTTCCGCTTCCGGCGCGAGATACGTGCGCTCCGAGTGAGTGGAGAGCATGCCGTCTTGGATGTTCATGCCAGGATTCAGCGATAGCTCGTTCGCCTTACGCAGAATGATGCCTTGATCGGCAGCCTGTTGCGCGTCCTTCGCCATCAACATTGTCCAACCCGTATCCAGCGCGGCGTAAAAATCATCATGCCCGCAATGCACGTTCAGCGCGTGCTTAGTCAGCGCGCGCGCGCCGACTTCCAGCACCATCGTGGAGAGCTTGCCCGGCGCATGATAATATTGCTCCATGGCATACACGATGCCTTGGCCGGAAGTGAAATTCACCGTGCGCTTGCCCTGCACCGCATAAGACGTCGCACCACCTTGCGCAGCGTGTTCGCCTTCCGTCTCCACCGCGATCTTCTGCTGGCCCCAAACGTTCAGTTCACCCTGTGCAAAAGATTGCTGATAGATCTCGCCACCTTCCGTGGAGGGCGTGATGGGATAGAACACGCCGCCTTCCGTGATACGCGTCTCCACCCACTGCGTAACGAGCTGGTTGCCATTACACGTCACCCGGATGCCGGGATACTTGGGTTTGTTACGGGAACTGACAGCCGGGTTGGTAGGTACCGGTTTTGCTGCGGTTACAGGGTTGTCTGTGGCCATAAAGCAATGCCTTTCGGTAGCACGTTCATCGCCCGACCCATAAACGACGGTCCCCCGCCAGGCATGGCCGGAAGTGAAGGTGTCCCTAACGTTATGACGTACCGCTGAAAGACACAAAGGAAAAGAATGCGGGAGTGGAATTTTTCGAGCCATCCTATCCCCTTCATTTTCCCATTTCTCGGTGTTCGATGTTTCCCCAATACCCTCCGCCCTGTCTTTTTCCTCTACCATGGGCACGAACATGGCAGTTTTTTTGTGCAGGCGTTATCACTCCGCTCGCTATAACTCACTCCAGCTACACAAAATTTCAGAAAAACACCCTAAGTGTCTGATTTGAACTCGAAAAAAAATCGCCAGCTTGCAGAAAAGTTTGACACTCCGAAAAACTAGGTTTTATAAATCCAGCCATTACCAAGAGGGATAAAACAAACTTAACAAGTCTTTAATAAAATGCGCACCTTCACCCGAAATATCTGTCTTCAAGCCATCTTTACCCTCTGCGCGGTCATGCCTTTGCAGGCGGCTGAAGCACCCGTGAATCTCCAAACGGAACTCGTCAAGATCTCTGCGCAGCCGAATGCCACGGAAAGACTGGCAGCCTATGACGCCCTGGCGGCGAAAGCGGCCAAGCTATCCCAAGAGAAGAAAAAGCAGGAAATCACCGGCAAAACCGTCACCAAGCACGGCAACTGGACTTTGTATGCCTCCATCTCTCCCATCGACGACAAACAGATCTATACAGCCGTTGTAGAAGCGGATCAGACCGTGCGTGTGGGCTTCCGGGATATACGCCCACGCCTGGTCATCGCGTTGAAGGACGGAAAACGCCTGTCGGCCTATGTGGATTATGACTACTATCTGGGTTATGAGACCATTGACGTCACGGTGAGATATGGCACGGAAAAAGCCAAAACGGAAAGATGGTCCCTTTCGGACGACCACCAGGCTGCATATCCCGCCATGGGATCGAACACCTTCCTTACCAAGCTGAAAAAGACCGACAAAATGCTGGTCCGGCTCGCTCCGGAGAGCGAAAACTCGATCATCGTCACGTTTACCTTGGAAGGCGTCAACGAATTCGCCGACACGATCCTGACAGAGTGGAAGAAATGGTAGTGCGTGATTCCTCAAAAGATTGTGCCTCCTGCACTATGCCCAGCGATAAACCCGCTGGGCTCTTTTTTTGCCCTCCAGGCTTGAGAATCAGACTGTCTTTTGACCGCCAGGCCCGAAAGGATTGTCCATACATCCGCCTGCATCTCTACCCCTTGCAATTCCCAGCCCGATACCTCACTTTGAACTGACAAGAAGGAACGCCATGCCCAAGTGTCTCCAATGCCAGAGTGAACGCACCGTCCAAGGTGAGATCATGAACAATCAAGGCCGTCCTATAGCAACCTTTCGGCCAAGCAGTTCGAAGCTGTTCTCCTTTACCCTGAGTCACGGCCCTGAGTTGATCAGCAATGCGTGTTTGGATTGCGGTCTTGTCTGGAACACCGTCTCCACTACGGAACTCTCAGCCTTCGTGAAAAAACATTGCGATCCCTGACTAGGACACCAGCGAGCCATGCAGAAAATCAAAAAACACCGTGTCTTTATTCTGGCTGCGATATTTGCCGTCTATCTTGCTGGATACGGTGTTTACCGCTGTTACGGCCCGGTCGACCTGCACTGGCCTCGCGGTGACCATCTCGGACCTGATGACGACTATCCCTCTTTGCTGATCAGCTTGGAATCCCCCACCCGGACATTGCTTTACCGGATTTACAAACCGTGTGTCGCGTTGGAAGACAGCTATTACTACCTCCGTTACCATGGGAGGGAATAAGCAGTGTGAAGCCGTGTCATTCCATAAAGGCAGCATTGATTCTTGTGGTCGCTTTATTGATGACCTCGTCCGGGTCTTTGTGCGCGCAAAACCCATCCGCACTCCTTCCCCTTACCAACACGGTCGCAGCCTATAAACGTCTGCAACCTGTTTTCAAATCGACTCAGACCGAGAAATCACGGGGAGATGCGCTGTTGGCCATATTGGCAGGAGAAAAATCCTTGGAACCATGGATGAACAATCGCATGCTGGACGGCACGGGCTACTTCGCACCTGCCCCCGCACGGTTATGGCTAGAGCTGACACTGACTGATGGGACGACAATGAAGCTAGGCTTAACCCACAACGGCGGACTGCTATATCTCCCAAGTGGCCTCTATAATATCACAGGCAAAGCTTTAAATCAGACGGTGCAGTGGATGAAGGAGATGGAAGCGGACCTTCAAACAGAGATCGTGAACACGCCGAAACCGTTCACATATAAAATGGGGACTTTGAACAATGACAGCACTTTACCCAAGCTCGCCCGGTTGATTTATGGCGATGACACCAAATGGAATCACATCTACGAGGCCAACCGGAAAACGATAAAACATCCCCACGAAATCACCGGGAAGGAAACGCTCATCATCCCAAAGCTGAAATAAACCCATCAATTATCCGTATTCCTCGCGCATCACGAAGTGATGCCAGAAAGTAGCCGGAGGTCGAGCGACCATCGAGAGCGATACCTCCGGTAAGTTGCCCGCAAACACATCACCCAGAAGGGGTGGCAGAAGATGCCGCACGATAACATTAAAATTCAGTATGCAATCCGTGACGGACGTTTGGTTGAGGTAAAAGACGTCGAACGAGGCTTGGACTGTAATTGTGTCTGTGCTGGTTGCGGAGGAAGTTTGATTGCCCGCAAAGGCGAGCACCGAATTCATCATTTTTCTCACGCCAATATTGGCACACCATGCAGCGAAGAATCCGTTCTCCACATTCTCTCCAAGCGAATCCTGAGAGAAAGAATAGAACGTTCGTTGCTTGCACACACGGCGTTAGAGATAGAATGGAATTGTTCGATTTGTGAAGGTAAACACAAGGTCGATCTGCTCAAGAAGGCAATAGCGATCAAGGAGGAATACTGTCACGGCAGTATCAGGGCGGATTTGATGTTGTTCAACCGGAAGGGCCTACCCTACATCGCGATAGAAATGGTCGTAACTCACAGCCCAGAGCCTGAAACTATAGAATTCTATCGGAATAGCAAAATCGTCTTGGCAGAATTTGATATCTCTTCAAGCAGTGATTTGGAACTCCTTGAAAAAGCTGCGATTCTTCAAGCTGCCCAACTTAACTACTGTTTGGCTGTTAAATGCTCATGCGGGGGATTGATGGATGCGCGAAGCGTTTACGTCGTGGACCGCAACTGCTCTCGGTGTAAAAGAATTATGAAGGCAGCTTATGGGCTTTTCCAATGGGGACTAGCCGGACCCGAAGAGTTTCGCTCTGCAGAAATACAATTTGCTCAAGAAAAAGGTGTCAAAATTGAACGGCGGTTTAGTAAAACTGCAAGTGATTACTATATGGTCAACGTGTGTCCGCGTTGCGATGCTTTCTGGGGTAGGCATTTTCTGTCCGATGTTTGGAACAATTTCGTCACAGATCCTTCAACGGTAGTCTTGTTACAATGCAGAAAATGTAGTCGCACTGAAAAATGTCTCAAAGACAGCTAATCGTCGTAAATAACAGTCGTTCAATGCAATTTCGAACATGGTGGCGCGAATATGAGCGCACTGGCAAGCTCGGTATCATCCAGCTAGGAATGACGCGGGAAGACTTGCACGCATTGTTCGGCGAACCGGGATGACACTGCGCAGGGCTTTCGCAAACGTCCTTTGAGCGGTATCTGGAAATACGGCGAGATCGAATTTCACTTCGGTTTCGAAAGGGAGCTTTTCTTAGTATATACCGAAGCTTCAGATGGAAAGCCGCGCACCATTATCAAGCAAGGACCAGATTTGCCAACTGACGATCTACTAGAATAGAGTTGCATCGTCATGGAAATCAGCACGCAAAACTTAATACGCACTGACCTTCATCTGATTGAAGCTGAAGACGGCCCTTCCTTCCATGACCGTAAGCCGGATGTGGCTCTGTCAGGTTCAGTCACGCTGGATGCACAGCAATCGCAGGAGCTGTTGAAGCGTACTCGGGTTCTTCGTTACAGCAACCAGATGCGCTGCCATATCCCTGCGTATGCTGCAGAATGCCATTATGCGAGCGGCGCTTCTGTGAGACTTTCCATCTGCTTCAAGTGTAACAATATCTTAGTCTCCACCCATGAACTTCATGGCACAATCGAGTTCGATGCCAAGGCTCAGTCAGGTCAGAATCTGCTCAAGTTCTTGAACCGTGCGTTAGGCGTGATCAAGGAGACAGAACAACCTTGAACACACAAATTTCAGTCCTCAGAAACACTCTTATGTCCAGTCTCCGCTTGAATACATTACTCTCGGCTATCTTTCTCTTGGCTGCAGCTCTCCCGATATTCGCCCAAGACATCGGCGAGACCCGCATCGCGAAGTGGAAAGATGACCGCACCGCCACGTTTCTCCTGATGTTCGATGACAGTTGGCCCAGCCACGTGCAGGTGGCTGCGCCGGAGTTGGTGAAGCGCGGCATGATCGCCACGTTTTACATCTGCCCCGGCAAAGGTGAGCACCTCAAGTTCTCGGCGGATTGGGATAACAAGCTGTGGAAGCAAGGAATGGTCTATGGCAATCACACCATGACGCATAAGGGCGTGAAAGATTACACGAACGCTATCACGGAGATCGGCAATTGCGCGCAATACATCCGCAAGGTCACCGGGGCCAAGGAGACCAAGCTCATCTCCTACGGCCAACCCGGCGTGGGTCCGAAGGATTGGAACATCACGGCGGCGCAACTGAACGATTTGCTCAAACAGAATAACATGATCGACCGGCCGCCTTTCGCAAATCACGGAGCGGTCTATCACTGGAAGACGAAGGAAGAGATGCTCGCGCTGGCAGATAAGGCCATCACGAACAAGGGCATGGAATACCTCGTCATCCACGGCGTGGAACGCCTCAAGCCGGACTGGGGCTATCAGGACTTCTGGGCCTTGAAGCAGGACATCTTCCTCCCTTTGCTCGACGCGCTAAAGGAGCGTCAGGATAAAAACCAGCTCTGGATCACCGACCACATTTCCGCGCATCAATACGAGACTGAGCGCAACTCTGCCGAGGTGAGAGTCGTGGAAAAGAAAGGCGACGCAATCCGACTGGAGCTGAAGTCCAAAGCGGACCCGATCTTTTACGATCATCCGCTCACGCTCATCACGCAGGTGCCTGCGGATTGGAAGCAAGCCAGTGTCACCCAAGGCACCCAGAAAACTTCGGTAAAGGTGGAGAATGGCAGCATCCGTTATGATGCGTTGCCGGGAAGCGTTCCGATCGTGCTGGAGAAAGCGAATTGATGCCTTTACGGCATTCGAATAACCGCCCGTTCTCCTGCGTCGAATTCCGTTGAAAGGCCGGTTATGAAAACGTTTTGCCTGTTGGCTGTCGTCGTGGTGGGACTCTGCGGTTGCAGCACGAAACACGCGGCGGTCATCTCTCGTAATGAGGCACTTACATTGGCGGATGTGGACTACGCGCCGAATCGCCCCAGCGGTGCCGTGCGTCTCCAACTCCCTTCCGGCAGCACGGGCACAGGACACGCAGATTACTACACGCTCTTCGCCCAGTATCATCGCGGGAAGAGCATCGTTTACGGGCTGGGCATCGCCACCTCTCCACGCGCAGTAGATGCCGGTTCCTCGGTGATCGTGAATGGCTTGGGTGCGCTCACGATGAACGCCTACGCACGTCCCCCGGCTTCGCTCGATAAGAAGATGAATTACACGGAGGTCTTCTTCGATAAAGACTTCGTGGAACAATCGGCCACCACTGGTCGGTTCTTCACCCTGACGAGCGAGCGCGGCACACATGAGTTCCAAGTACCGGACTGGATGTTCGCCGCGCTGATCGAATCGCTCGAACGCCGCCTGCCTGAGATGCGCACGAAGTCGTTCAACGTGATGGAGGCGATGAACCGTCAGCAGCTCCAGCGTAATCATGTGAACAGCGCGACTGATATGCCCGACGATATGCGCGAGGCGATATTGGATGGCTTTGTGATGGTGGGCATGACGTATGCCGATGTGCGCGCGAGCTGGGGCGATCCCGAGATGGTGAGCGCAGAGGCCAGTGGCTCCGAGGTGTGGCGTTATCCCGGCGGACGTGTGATGCTGGAGAATGGTGTGGTGACAACGTTGCAGGCGGATGAGCCGAGGTAATGCGCTGCCGGATTCCAGCCGGCAGTAGGAGCGGTAGAATAGCATCACGGCAATCATCAAATCACTGATGACACACTTCGCCCGCTGATGGATTGCTACGTCGTCGCCCGCAGAACTGCCGGCTGGAATCCGGCAGCACATGGACACATGCTTCGTCGGCCCATCCATCGGATTCATCCGATCTTCCACTTTTCACGCATCAGGCGTGAGCTTCGGCCATCTCTCTTCTAAAATCCTGCATTTCCGGCCATTTATGCCCATTTTTTACTGGTGGCATACGCGATGCTTTCATTGACTTAAGGTGACTTACTCGCTCTGGCAGCGGTGCCAGAGTCCCGCCACCGAAACTTCGGGAAACTCCGTGAGGTCTATTATGAAAGCACAGACGTACTCTATTCATCGGGCGGCCTTCACGCTCATCGAGCTGCTGGTCGTCATCGCCATCATCAGCATTCTGGCGGGGCTGTTATTGCCCGCGCTGGCGAATGCCAAGCGGCAGGCGCAGAAGACGCAATGCATCAACAATCAGAAGCAGATGGGTATCGCCATCAAGGTCTTCGCGAATGATCACGAGCAGAATTATCCCTACAAGGTGCAGGGCAGCTCGCTCAAGACGAACAACAATTGGATGGATACCTGGCAACACTTCCAGAAATTCTCCGGTGAACTTGGTTCGACGAAATTGCTGTTGTGTCCAGGCGACGCCATCCGCAAAGCAAATGAGGCTCTGGACTTCACCGACGTTGTCGGACGCGGCTTGCAAGAGCCGGGCAAGCAGAATGCGGCGGTGAGTTATTTCATCGGCTTGGAAGCGGATGAGACGAAGCCGTCCACGATCCTCTTCGGCGATCGCCACATCGGGCCGAGTGATACGGCACTGCATTATCGCTATGCCACGAACATCACGGCCACGAGCACGAATGCGGTGGTGTGGTCCAAGTTGGTGAACCAGCACGTGACGCCGATGCACGGCAGCGTGGGTGTGTTTCTCCTCAGCGATGGCAGCATGGCCTCCGGCGGCAATGAGAAGCTGCAAGAGCAAGTGCGCCTGAGCGAACAAAGCAACGGCGCGAAGGCGAATCAATTCGTCCTGCCGCAAGTGGATGCGGAAGGGAAACCACAATAATTCAGCAGGACGCCAAGGTAAATGAATGAATGGGGGCAAGCCCTCGCAGTGACTCACACTGCGAGGGTTCTGATTTGGCTATCCGACTCCAATATGACGGTAGTTTTATAGTGTCCCTCTCTGAGCCGGGTGTTATCATCATTCAGTCATGGGAAACTTTTTCATCGTCTTCTTACTGCTGATGGTGGGGATGTTCATGATATTCAGGTATCGCGGCGAAGGCGGCCGCACTGGATCAACCGGAGGTTATGATGGAGGCTTTTCAGCATGGGATACCACCAACCCTTCAGATTTTCAGGGCCATCAATCTTCTACAGACAACAGTTTCGACCATAGCTCGCACGATTGCAGCAGCCATGATAGCGGGGGCAGCTTTGATTCGGGTAGCAGCGGGTGTGACAGTGGCGGGAGCAGCAGCAGTAGTGATTAAACACTGACAAGCCTATGGAAACGCTCATTTGGTGCATGATATTCGGCTTGGTACTGCTGGGGATGTACATCAGCGGCAGCAACACGACGTCGTGCAAGGAGCATGGGCAATCGCGGGATTGTGGCAGCATGGTTGATGGTGGTGGTGGAGTGTGATTCCGTGCCGTTAGGCACGAAAGATTCATAGCGGCGGCTTTCAAAGCCGCCGGGTGGGATCAATAGGAGTGCCGTCACGTAGTGACGGAAGATTTTGGTTGGCAGTGGTTCTGTCGTCGCTATGCGACGCGGGAACTGAGATGGGCTACCACGGGTTAAAAACCCGTGGCTAGGAATCTGTCCTCGCTAACGCGAGGGGGACTGCGGGTGGAAGGTGCGAATAGGTTGAATGCAAGCAACGATGTCTCTCGTGCCACTTTCAGGGCACATCCCTTTGTATCGGACTTCCTAGGGCAGCAATCGCCGTAGGCGACGATTGCTGCCCTAGGCTAGAATCTATTGGCCCTTTGGGCCAATTGCGGGATTGAACAAGGCCTTGGGCATCCGCGTCTATCCTTGCATGCTTGACGATTTGGCGCGTTCCGCTTGAATCGTCGGGAACCGAATCACATTCATCATTCATGAAACCGCTATCTTTACGTCGTTTTCTCTTTTCCACCTTGGCCGTGGCCGCTTTGGCGCTCGCCCCGGTGACTTCCTCGCAGGCCGCGGAAAAAGCCCAGCCGAAGCTGGGTCTCCAGACCTGGACGTGCCGCAACATGTCCTTTGATCAAGTGGTGGAATTTGCCGAGAAGCATGGCATCAAACACTTGCAGATGATCGGCAAGCACATTGATCCGAATGGCACGAAGGAAGATTGGGCGAAGAAGAAGGCGATCTTGGATAGCAAAGGTCTGACTTGCTACACGTTTGGCGTGGCGGGCACCTCGATGAAGAAAGAGGAGAACAAGAAGTTGTTCGAGATGGCGAAATTCCTCGGCTGCAAGCTCATCATCGTGGAGCCGCGCGATCAGGCGATCTGGGATAACTTGGAAGAGCTGGTGAAGGAGTATGACATCAAGCTGGCGATCCATAACCATGGCAAGGGCAGCGTGTATGGTGATCCGGCCACGGTGCAGAAGATCCTCGATGCTCGCGACAAACGCATCGGCGTGTGCATGGATGTGGGCTGGATCACGGCAGCGGGCTTCGATGCGGCTGAGGTGTTCAAGAATTACAAGGGCCGCGTGTATGACATGCACCTGAAGGACAAGAAGATCGAGAAGACGCAGGACGGCAAGGAAGTGTATCTGGACGTGGAAGTGGGCACGGGCCACGCGAATTACAAAGGCCTCTTCTCGGAGATCAAGAAGGCGAAGTGGGACGGTGTGATGTCCATCGAGACGGACAACGCATCCTTCGCGAACGAGCCGACGAAGTTCGTGGAAGTGGCGTCGAAGTTCTTCAAGGAGAATGTGAAGTAAGCAGAGTTCACATCAGAGATTGCAAAGACCGCAGGATGAGAGTCCTGCGGTCTTTTTTTGTTCTGGCTTCTCCGTCGCAGAATCCTTGGAGTCTGCTCCTCCGCCAAAGCCTCGTCTGAACCCGGAAAATCTTCACTTCACACGGATGCAGCGTTTTTTAGCGTTATAAAGTTGGACCAGTGCCTCCTCTCTCCGGCCCTGCATCTATCAATCGAGGAAAGAGTGGTGAACGCTTGGGGGGGCATTCTTGGAAGTGAGAGCCTGTCATCCGGTATGGGATGCTGCTACATTATCAGGGGTGGCAAATTCGCTTTTGTTGCTCGTGAAATGGGAGTATGTAAATGGCGTTGTCATCAATCATGAATCCTTCACCGAATAATCCCGGGCTGTCGCCGTCGTTGTTGTGGAATCGCCGCGAGTTGTTGCAGGCTACAGGGCTTGGTTTGCTGGGGCTGGCGATGGGCGAGGTGCCGGGGCTTTCTTCGTTGGAAGCAGCGGAAGCAGGCAAGGCTGTAGCAGCTCCGTCGTTGACGCCGTTGAACCGGTTTCCACGGATGGTGCAGGAGCAGTATGTGGCGCGGGTGAAGCGGATCGAGCAGGCGGTGCGGTCGCGCAAGCAGGAGATGAACAGCCTGGAGAGCGCGCAGAAGTATGTGATGGCGGTGCGGCAGAAGGTGCAGGCCTGTTTCGGTCCTTGGCCGGAGAAGACGCCGCTGAATGCAAGGACGACGAAGACGGTCGAGCGTGATGCGTATACGATCGAGAATGTGATTTTCGAGAGCCGTCCGGGATTCCTGGTGACGGCGAATCTATATATCCCGAAGGGGCGTCCGTTTCCTTTGCCAGGCATCGTGGGTTCTTGCGGGCACTCGCATAACGGCAAGGCGGCGGAGGCGTATCAGAGTTTTGCACAGGGATTGGCGCGGCAGGGTTATGTGACGCTGATCTTTGATCCGATCGGGCAGGGTGAGCGGTTGCAGTATGCGGATGAGAAGTTGAAATCGACGGTGGGTTCGGGGGTGAGCGAGCATTTGCTGGGCGGGAACCAACAGTTCCTCGTGGGTGAATTCTTCGGAAGTTGGCGGGCGTGGGACGGGATCCGGGCGCTGGATTATCTGCTGACGCGGAAAGAGGTGCATCCGGAGGTGGTAGGCATCACGGGCAATTCCGGCGGTGGCACGATGACGACGTGGTTGTGCGGATTGGAGGCGCGTTGGACGATGGCGGCTCCGGCGTGTTTCATCACGACGTTCCGGCGCAACTTGGAGAACGAATTGCCAGCAGACACTGAGCAATGTCCGCCGAAGGCGCTGGCGATGGGGTTGGATCACGAAGATTTCATCGCGGCGATGGCACCGAGGCCGGTGATCATCCTGGCGAAGGAGCGTGATTTCTTCGACGTGCGCGGCACGGAAGAGGCCTACGGGCGGTTGCAGCGGCTGTATGATCTGCTGGGTTTCCCGAACAACATCGCGATGTTCACGGGACCGACGTATCACGGTTACTCACAGGAGAATCGCGAGGAGATGTACAAGTTCTTCAATGCGATGACGCAGGTCTCGAAGGCGGAGAAGGAGCCGGCGCTGGTGATCGAGAAGGACGAGACGCTGTGGTGCACGCCGAACGGACAAGTGGCGGAATTGAAATCGCGCACGATGTTTTCGTTCACGAAGGAGATCTCGGAGAAATTGCGGAAGGAGCGCGCGCCTTTGGATGGGAATGCGCTGCGGCAGGCGTTGACGAATGTATTGAAGGTGCGGCGACAGACGACGTATCCAGAGTACCGGATATTGCGGCCAATCAGTGGCAGAAAATATCCGACGAAACATGCGATCACGTACGCAGTGGAGACGGAGGCGGGTGTGCATGCGCTGGTGACGCGGTTGACGGAGGAGCCTTTGTATTCGCGGCCGCCGAAGGACAAGAAGCGCGCGGTGCTATACATCGCGCATCACTCGGCAGATGCGGAGTTGCGCGAGGAGCCGCTGGTGAAGGAGATCATGGACGCCGAGAAAGACGCGGCGTTTTATGCGTGCGATGTGCGGGGCATCGGGGAATCGAAGCCGGACACGTGCGGGGCGAATTCGTTCTTGAACCCGTACGGGAGCGATTACTTCTATGCGATCCATGCGATCATGTTGGATGATTCCTACGTGGCGCAGAAGACGTGGGACATTTTGCGGGTGATCGATTGGTTGCGCGGCACGGGCCATGAGGGCGTGCATCTGGTGGCGAAGGGATGGGGAACGATTCCCGCGACGTTTGCAGCGATCTTTGCGGATGAGGTGAACCAGGTGACGTTCAAGAACGCGCTGACGTCTTACGCGGATCTGGCGGAGACGGAGATCTACAAGTGGCCGCTCTCGAGCATGGTGCCAGGCGTACTGAAGACGTTTGATCTGCCGGATTGTTACCGGATGTTGTCGGGGAAGAAATTGAAGATGATCGAGACGATGGATGGGAAAGGGGAAGTGGTGAAGGAATGAAAAAGCGGAGGTTGATGGACTCAACCCCCGCTGAAAACGAAAAAAGAGGTGCTATTTGATGCCGGGTGGCGTTTTGTGCTTATCCGGCAAGACGGCGAGAATGAGGAGGCCCAAGCAGCTGAAAATTCCCAATAACCCGAGGAACTGGGAGTAGCCCTTGCCGATGGCGTAGCAGCCACAGCCCCAAATGAACATGATATAGCCTACCAAAACCATCAGAAAACCGATCAGGGCGAGGCTTTCCACACCAGTCAGGACGCGTCCGACGAATTGGATCAGGAGTCCGATACCGATGCCGATGTTTGTTTTTGTTTTATACTCTGCGAGCATAGCATTTATTGGGTGTTTTTTTCCTTTGGCGACGGGCTCCGAGCGTAGATTTGTCCTTTTACGGAAGGGATTTTTAAAATCCCTTGAAGCTCAATACCCGAACTGATCGTCAGGAGACGAAATCGTCCGGTGGATTGCAAGATGAATGTTTTCCTATCGTGCCTCAGCCACCAACACGCTCGCACGAGTGATCGCGCTCGTTTGAAGGGTGACAGCGGAAACACTCGCGGGGATGACGGCGAATTGCCCGGTGTACAGATGTACCGGATCACCCGAGGAGAAGATGGTGACGCTGCCTTGTGTCGCCGCGATAACTAAAGGCCCGGTGTGAGGCAATTGCGCGGAAGACTTCGGCGGCAGCGCGAGAAGGTCCACGGTGAAGAGATCGTGGTCCACGAGTGAGCGACGGCTGGAGATGGCGGAAGCAGTGCTTGCGGCGGCTTGCATCGCAGGCTCGAAATCATTGAAGTCGATGGACTTCATCGCTTGCTCCAGATGCAACTCGCGCGGTTTGCCATCGAGACCTTTGCGGTTCCAGTCGAAGACGCGATAGGTGGTGTCCGAGTTTTGCTGAATCTCAAAGATGACACTGCCCGCGCCGAGTGCGTGGACGCGACCGCTGGGGAGGAACATCACATCGCCAGCATGAACGGTGTGGCGATGGAAACAATCCGCGACGGTGCCGTCATTGACTTTGCGCTCGAAGTCCTCGCGTGTGACACCGTTTTTCAGGCCCACATAGATTTGGGCGTCGTGCGTGGCGTGGGCCACATACCACATCTCAGTCTTGGGTTCGCCACCGAGTTCTGCGGCTTTATGAGCGGGAGGATGGACTTGGAGCGAAAGGTCGTCCTGAGCATCCAGCAACTTGACGAGGAGGGGGAAGCGGCCGCTTTGAGGTTTCGCTGGTCCAAGGAGTTCTGCACCGTGATGTTCCATCAACCAACGCAGGTCCTTACCGGCGAAGGTGCCGTTGGTGATGACGCTGACGCCTTCGGGGCGATCCGTGATTTCCCACGATTCGCCGATGGGCACGTTGGCCGGGAGTTTCTTCTGGTAAAGATCCGCGAGACGGCGCCCGCCCCAAACACGTTCCTTGAAGATCGGCTGGAACGTGAGCGGGTAGAGAGCCATGACCGGATGCTTTTAGGCGGCTTGCTTGGCCTTGGGATCGTTGAAATGCCCGTGAGCGCGGAATTTCTGATAGCGCAAGCGCAGGCGCTCGGAAGTGCTCAGCTTTAGAGAGCCTTCCAAGTGCTTTAACAAGCTGGCTTTCAAATTGTCTGCCGAAATCTTAGTATCCACATGAGCGCCGCCGAGCGGTTCCGGGATGATTTCGTCCACCAGTTTGAGTTCGAGCAGGTCTTTGGCTGTGATCTTGAGAGCTTCAGCTGCTTTGGCGGCGGCATTGCGCTCCTTCCAGAGGATGGCTGCGCAACCTTCCGGGCTGATGACGGAGTAGTAAGCGTTCTCCATGATGAGCACCTTGTCGGCCACGCCGATGCCAAGTGCGCCACCGGAACCGCCTTCGCCGATAACTGCTGCAATCACAGGCACTTGCAAAAGCATCATCTCGCGTAGGTTCACCGCGATCGCCTCGGCGATGTGACGTTCCTCTGCGCCGATACCGGGATACGCGCCAGCGGTATCAATCAAGGTGATGATCGGGAGGCCGAATTTATCCGCCAACTTCATGAGCCGCAGGGCTTTACGATAGCCTTCCGGGTGGGCAGAGCCGAAGTTGCGTAGGATGTTTTCCTTGGTATCGCGACCTTTTTGAGTGCCCATCACGAGCACTTTATGGTTACCGAGCTTGGCGAAACCGGCCACAATGGCCCGATCATCAGCATACAGGCGGTCGCCGTGCAGTTCAGCGAAATCGGTGAACGAATGCTGGAAATAGTCCAGCGAGAAGGGGCGTTTGGGATGGCGGGCGATCTGGACGCGCTGCCAAGCTGTCAGGTTGGAATAGACCTGCTTGCGGGTTTCGGCGATTTTCGCCTCCATCTGCTTGATTTCCTGGTCGAAATCGATTCCCAGAGATTTGTTCTCTGCTGGGTGCCGCTTCAGTTCGTCCAACTTGCGTTGGAGTTCAATGATCGGTTTTTCGAATTCAAGCTGATGCTTCATGTCGGGGCGGAGGATAGGCCGGAGAGGGGGAGCGCGCAAGGGGAAGTAACATGGGGCAAACTCCGCCGTTGTCACGGGTGGCGACCGGGTTGTTTTGGGTTTTGTTCAAATGTTTATTTTCAGCTTTCCTGCGGGTCGGCTTGACCCGCCCCTATTGCCGCACCTAGTATGCGCCACGTTTGTCATGAAAGTATTCCGGTTATTCATTGGGTTGACATTGGCACTGACGCTTCAGTCAGTGGCGCAACAGGCCCGTACTCTGAACGGCATTGCCGTGATCGTGAACGATGCCGTCATCACGTACACTGAAGTCGAAGATTTCGCCGGACCTGCCGTTGATGCCATCCGCCGTACCACGCCATCAGCCCAGTTGTCGCAAAAGATGGCCCAACTGCAAAACGATGCATTGCAGCAACTGGTGGAGCGCCAGTTGATTCTGAATGATTACAAGGTCTCTGGTTACATGCTCCCGGAGAGCATCATTGATGATGAGATCAACACTCGCATCCGCAAACAGTTCGGTGACCGCCTTCGTTTGACGCAGACCTTGCAGCGCCAGGGTGGCACTTATGAAAGCTATCGCCGGAACATCCGGGATCAGATCATCGTGGACGCGTTGGCGCAGAAGCATGTCAGCTCGGTGGTGCTCATCTCCCCCTACAAGATCGAGCAGTATTACGAGACCAACAAGCAGAACTACAAATTGGAAGACCAGGTCAAGCTGCGCATGATCGTGCTGAACAAACCACCCGGCTCGGATGCCACCATCACCACCAAGCTGGCCAAAGAAATCCTGCTCAAGCTGGATGAGGGTGCTTCCTTCACCGAGATGGCTGGAATATATTCTGAAGGCGCCCAACGGGCGCAGCAGGGGGATTGGGGCTGGGTGGAGAAGAAGAAGGTATTGCGGACGGAACTGGATGCCGTCGCCTTTTCCTTGAAGAAAGGTCAGCACAGCGGGGTAATCGAAACGGCGGACGCCTGTTACATATTGCTGGTCGAGGATATCCGGCAGGCACAGGTCCGCCCGTTGCCCGAGGTTCGTGATGAGATTGAAAGCATTTTGGTGGCTGAAGAGCGTGCCCGTTTGCGCAAGCAATACGTGGACCGTCTGATGAAGAAGTCGTTTGTCCGTTATTACTAAGAGTCTCCGGCGTCCCTCTTTTTTCGCCATGTGGCTTTCGGGTTCGTGGCGATTTCCCAGCGCAGGTCAGCCGTTGTCGTCGTAACTTGTTTGATGTCATGCCTGCCGCTCACAATTCTTCCGTCTATCACCCATTTTGCCGAGGTTACTGGGTTGAACAACATGCTATAGGGGCTGTCTGTCACTATGAACCGGACTGGGGAAAGATGCGCCATGCAGGCGTCTTCCTCGGCTGAAATGGTAAAAATAGTCCATAAAACTACGGAAAAACTTATAGAAACCGGCGTTAGCCGTTGCAATCAGGTGCTTCGCACTTATGATACGCGGCGCAACCAAACTTAGATGCGGCAGATACTGACCATAGCAATCAATGCGTTCATGGAGCTGATCCGGCAGCCGATTTTTCTGCTGCTTGGCACCAGCACTGCCGTTTTCAATGTCTTCTTGGCGGCTGTTCCTTACATGGCGCTGGGTGATGATCCGAAGTTGGTGAAAGATAGCGTATTGGCCGTTACCTTCATTTCCGGCCTTTTCGGAGCCGTATTGAGCGCATCCTCCTCCGTGGCCAAGGAAATCCGGACAGGCACAGCACTGGCCGTCATGTCCAAGCCGGTGAGCCGCACGCAATTCCTCCTCGCTAAGTTTCTCGGTGTGGCGGGCGCCCTCACGGTGCTCACCTACATCAATGCCCTCAGCGTGCTGCTCGCCAGCCGGATGGCTTATGATGCCTATGGGGATGCCGATATTGCAGGCCTCTCGGTGTATTATGCGGCAATCGCCCTGGCATACTTGGTGGCCGGTATCAGCAACTACTTCCTGCGCCGGCCTTTTGCCTCGGATGGCGTGATCGCCCTGCTCGTCACCACTACCATAGCTTACATTGTCATCACGAATTTTATGGTCTTGAAGAGCGCGGTGGAAGTGGAGCCGAACCATGTGGATACCCGCATGGTTCCAGTGACGATCCTGCTGCTTTTCGCTTTATGGACACTGGCGGGTGTGGCTTTGGTCTGCTCCACGCGGCTGGAGACGATACCCACCCTGGCCATCTGCTCGGGCGTGTTCATTCTGGGTTTGATGTCTGATTATCTTTTTGGGCGTCCGGCTGAAGCGGGCGCGCTCTGGGCGAAGGTGCTCTACACCATCACGCCCAACTGGCAATTGTTTTGGACGGCAGACACTTTGGAGCCGGGCAAGCCCGGCGTGCCGTGGAGTTACGTGGCGCAGGCATTCGGCTATGTGGTGGCCTATCTCGGGGCTTCTCTCATGGCGGCGCTATATCTGTTTGAAGACCGGGAACTGAACTAGCACATGACTACGGATCGCAACGTGCAACGGATCGGCCTGATCAACCTCGTGGTTTTTCTGGGTATCGGCATCGCCGCCGCAGTGACGGCGCAATATGTGAGATCGGCCACCGCCGAGGTGATGGCCGTGCTGGTGGGATTTGGTTTCCTCGCCTCCCTCGTCTCCTACCTGCAGATGCGCCTGGAGACGCAGGAGCAACTGGAGAAACTGGAATTCGACGAACTCCAGAAGTCCAAGAACGCAGCGGCACTGTTCGACACCGCTGAAGCGGAGAATTTTCCCGCACACCGTGCCCGCCTGCAATTCGAGCGCTTCGGGGTCCCGACCTTCGCCATCATCCTGCTCCTGCTTCAGGGCGCGGCCATCTACTTCCTCTGGACCCGCTACGATGAATTCGCGGGGCTGAACCTCAGCCGGGCGCCGGTAGGCATGACGTTTTTCGGCATCTTCATGCTCATCCAGTTCATGCTGGGCAAGTATGCGGCGGGGGTTGCCCGGTTGGAAAAGCAACGGCTCCTCCGCCCGGGTTCCTCCTACATGCTGCTGTGCTCGTTCGCGAGCCTGCTCGCCTTGACGGCCTTGATCTTCGCCTACCTTGGCAGTCCCAATATCGATGTGATCATCGCCCGGATTTTGGTGGTCATCATCGGCTTCGCCGCCATGGAGACGCTCTTCAATGTGGTGTTCGAAGCATACCGTCCGCGTCTCAAAGGCCAGGTCACGCATTTGTTGTATGACAGCCGCGTCATCGGTTTGGTGGGCGATCCGGCAGGGTTCTTTGCCACGGCGGCGCAGGCCCTCGACTACCAGTTCGGTTTCAAGGTTTCCGAGACCTGGTTCTACCGTTTCCTCCAGCGCACGATCGCCTGGATCATCCTGGCGCAGATCGGCATTCTTTGGCTTTCCACGGTGGTGGTTTTCATCGAGCCCGGTGAACAGGCTGTGTTGGAACGTTTCGGCAAGCAATCAGACCGCGGTGTGCTGGAACCGGGACCGCACTTCAAATACCCCTGGCCGGTGGACAAGGTGTATCGTTACAAAACCCGTGCCATCCAAAGTTTCCTCGTAGGTGCCGTCCCTGATGAGAATCTGGACAAGGAACGCACTGTCCTGTGGACGAAAGCCCATTACAAGGAGGAGTTCAACATGCTGGTGGCCAGCCGCCAGCAACTGACGGTCACCAACAATACCGATTCCACGGCGGAAGCCGCCGTTCCGGTGAACCTTCTCACCGCCAGCATCCCGGTCCAATACACCATCAAGGATCTCCAGAAGTGGGCTTACAATCACGAAGACGCCGGCAAACTGCTGGAGAAGCTCGCCACCCGTGAAGTGGTGAACTTTCTCGTGAGCGTGGACATGGACGACATCATGGCGCGTGGCCGTCTGGACGCGGCCAACGAGTTGCAAATCCGCATTCAGAAGCTCGCGGACAAACACGAACTGGGTGTGCAGATCATATTCGTAGGCTTGCAGGACATCCATCCGCCTACTGCCGTGGCCGAGGCTTACCAGGAGGTGAACGCCGCGTTGCAGGCCCGTGAAGGCATCATCTTCACGGCGGAAGGCGAGCGTGCGCAGATAATCCCGATGACTCGTGCCGAAGCGGCGAACATCATCGCCGAGGCGCAAGTTTACAAACTGTCTGAGCAGGCCAAAGGTGTGGCCGCAGCCGGGCGTTTTCCGAACCAGATCGTGGCCTATCAAGCCTCCCCAGAAGTGTTCCGCCAGCGTTCTTATCTGGATTCACTCGGCAAAGCCATCGCTCCCGCCCGCAAATACGTGATCGGTGTGACCAACACCAAGGACACCATCATCATGAATTTGGAGGATAAGGTGCGCATGGACATCATCGAAGACGTGGCGTTGCCAACCATCCAGAAACAATAATTTTAGAACTTAGATCGAAGCCGAAGAAAAATATTTTGGGTATGAAGAAGAATACTCTGTCATTAGTCGTAGGGATCCTCCTCGTGATCGTGTTCGCGTTCCTCCTGTTCTCCTTCCAAGTGAGGCAGACGCAGGTGGCTGTGGTGACACAGTTCGGCAAATTCTCGGCGCCGCAGACCCAGCCGGGTCTGTACTTCAAGCTGCCGTGGCCCATCCAGCAGGTCTATAAGTTCGAGAACCGCCTGCAAAACTTCGAGAAGAAGTTCGAGCAGACGCCCACCAAAGATTCGCGCATCATCCTGATCACCGTGTTCGCGGGCTGGAAGATCGCCGACCCGGCCAAGTTCCTCACCAGCTTCGATGGTGACGCCGCCAAGGCCGAGGAGAAACTGGAGAACCTCATCCGTACTGCCAAGAACGGTGTCATCGGTCAGTATGATTTCGCTGACCTTGTCTCCGCCGACCCGAAGACGCTCAAATTCGACGAGATCGAGAAAAAGATGCTCGAGGCCGTTCAGCCCCTGGCCAAAGAACAATATGGTGTGGATGTCGTCCTGCTCGGCATCAAGCAACTCGGCCTGCCTGAGAACGTGACCACCAAGGTTTTCGCCCGCATGAAGGCGGAACGTGAGCGTCTGGTGAAGCAATTGACCAGTGAAGGCGAGAAGGAAGCGGCCATCATCCGCGCCGAAGCCAAGCAGAAGCGTGAAGAGATCATCGCCGAAGCCCGCGGCAAGGCCGAGATCATCCGCGGCGAAGGCGATCGTGAAGCCGCCAAGTCCTTCGCCGTATTCAAGCAGGAGCCTGATCTGGCGATCTTCCTTCTGCGCCTCAAAGCGCTCGAAGCCTCACTTAAAGATCGTTCCACGCTGATCCTCGATCAGCAAACGCCTCCGTTCGACATGTTGAGCGGCGGCGGCTGGGAGGCGAACGACAAGAAGGGCAACAAGTAATCTAAACAACCATGAGCGATAAAGACAAAGGCTCGCACGAGCACGATCATGGTGGGCATGAGCATGATCACTCCCATTCCCATGGGCACGATCATGACCACGGTCATAGCCATGGGCATGAGCACGACCACGGTCACAGTCATGGCCACGGCCATGATGGAAAAGATCATCTCGAAGAATTGCTGAGCCAGAAGAAGGATGCGCCCGAGCCTGAGGCCGAGATTGTGAACGAAGTGGATGATCCGTCCACCCGCGCCCTTTCCGAGGCGTTGCGCAGCGTCTTCGCCATCGTCAAAGTCCTGCTCATCATCCTTGTCGTCATCTTTTTCTCCTCCGGAGTTTTTCAGGTAAAAGAGAATGAAGCCGCCGTGATCTTGCGTTTGGGCAGGCCGGTCGGCGGAAATGATGTGGCGTTGAAACCCGGTCTGCACTGGGCGTTTCCCTATCCCATCGATGAGATCGTGAAGATTCCGTTGGGTCAGAGCCATAGCGTGCTGTCCACCAATGGCTGGCCGGCTTTCAACCCGACGCAGGAGATCAAGGGAGACATGCCTTCGGGCAACGAATCGTTGCGGCCTGGCTTGGATGGGTACGTGCTGACCAAGGATGGCAACATCATCCATGTGAAGGCCAATTTGAACTACCGCATCTCGGACCCGGTGCGTTACACATTCGATTATGCGGACACCACCAAGGTGTTGCTGAATTTCGTGGACAACGCCGTATTCTACGCGGCCACCTTCTACACGGCGGAACAGGCGCTTTACACGGACAAAGGAGGTTTCCGCGAGAAGGTCTCGGATCGGGTTCAACAGCTCGTGGCCAAGCACAATCTGGGCGTCACGCTGGAGCCGATCAGCATCGACACTTCGGCACCGTTCAATGTGCGGCCCTCGTATGAAGCGGTCCAGCAATCGGACCTTGACCGTAACGAGAAGATCAACGCTGCCCAGGGCGATGCGGGCAAGATGACGCGCGAAGCGGAAGGCGAAGCGCAAGCCATCATCAGCGGCGGCATATCCGAGAGCAACCAGCTCGTGCAGGCCGTCCGTGCAGAAGCGGCCACTTATACGGAGTTGCTGCCCCGTTACCGTGACGATCCCGCACTCTTCAAGAGCCGGGTGATGACGGACAAAATCCAGAACGTCCTGGCGAATGCGCAGGACAAGTTTTTCATCCCCAATCGTGCCGATGGCGAAAAGCGTGACCTCAGGCTACAGTTGAACCGTGAGCCTGTGAAACCGAAGGGCAACGCCTTTTAAATTTGAACCGGCGGCTGCGGCTGCCAAGAAAGATAAGTAACATGCAAGTCTCATCCCATGCGCATGATCATGATCATCACCACCACGATCATGATGGCTGCTCCAGTTGCGGCCATGACCACTCGCACACCGAGGTCAAGCTGCAACAGGTCATCATCGGCCTGATCTTCATCATCAATTCCTTCATCGCAGACAAGTTTCTGGAGAAGGGCGATCTTATCTCGACCTTGGGTGCGGTGAGCGCCATCAGTGCCATGATCGGTGCGCTCATCCTGGGCACTCCCATCGTGCTGCTGGGCATCAAGGATTTGCGTCGCGGCATCCTGAGCACGAATGAGCTCGTGGCGCTCGCGGTCCTGGCGTCCTTCGCCTCCGGTCACTATCAGGAAGCAGGCACGGTCGCTTTCTTCATGCTGCTCGGCGAGATCATCGAGACACGCACGGCCGATGGTGCCCGCCGTTCCATCGAATCTCTCATCAAGCTGACGCCAACGAAGGCGCGCCGCATCAAGGACGGCAAGGAAACCGAAGTGGCGGTGAAGGAACTCGTGATCGGTGACATCATCCGCGTGCGTCCTGGTGATAACATCGCGGCGGATGGTGTGATCATCTCCGGCCAGGGTTCCATCAATCAGGCGAACATCACCGGTGAGTCACTCCCTGTGGACAAGAAGGGCGGCGATGAAGTCTTCGCCGGTACCGTGAACCTCACGGGTGTGCTGGAGATCAAGGTGAACCGCGCCGGCACAGACACCACCCTCGGCCGCGTGCATGACCTCATCCTGGCAGCGGAAAAGACCAAGCTGCCCATCATGCGGTTGGTGGACCAGTACATGCATTTCTACACCCCGCTGGTGTTCGTCATCGGCTTGATGGTGTTCGCCTTCTCGAAAGATCTGAACCGCGTCATCGCCGTTTACATCGTGGCCTGCCCGTGTGCGTTCATCTTGGCAACACCCACCGCGATGGTCGCAGCGCTTTCTGCCGCTGCCCGTCTGGGTGTGCTCATCAAGAATGTGGCGGACCTTGAGCTGGCCGCCCGCATCAATGCCTTCATCTTCGACAAGACTGGCACGTTGACCACCGGCAAGCTGGCCGTCAGCCGCCTGGCCCCGTTGAACGGCGTGAAGCCTGCGGAACTGCTGCGCATCGGCGCTTCCGCCGAGCAATACAGCAATCACCCGACAGCCAAGGCTGTGCTGCAACTCGCTGAAGAAGCGGGTGTCCCGCTGGCACAACCGCAGAATTTCTCTGAAACTGCCGGCAAAGGCGTGCAGGCAGAGATCGATGGCGCGAAGATTGTTGTTGGCCGTGCGAACTGGTTGAAGGAAAACGGCGTGAAGGAAGACTTCATGAGCTCCGTGGACCTGAACGAGACGGAAGGCTTCAGCCTCATCTTCGTGGCCCGCAACGGCCAGTGCATCGGCTGGGTCGGCTTGAAAGACCAGACCCGTAGCGAAGCCAAGGAATCTCTCTCCGACCTGCTCGGCAATGGTGTCCGCCGCGTGGCGATGGTCTCCGGTGACCGTACGCCGGTGGCCATCCGTGTGGCGAAAGAGATCGGTTGCGAAGAAGTCGTGGCCGAGTGCCTGCCGCAGAACAAGGTGGAATTCGTCCGCGCGATGAAGAAGAAGGGTTATCGCGTGGCCGTTGTCGGTGACGGTGTGAATGACGCGCCTGCTCTTGCCGCCGGTGATATCGGTATCGCGATGGGTGCCGCTGGCTCTGAAGTGGCCATCCACAGCGCGACCATCGCGCTGATGAACAGCGATCTGCGCCGCCTGCCGTTCCTCGTCCGTCTTTCGCGCCAGACCCGTGCCGTGATCAACCAGAACTTCCTCATCGGTGTTCTGTTCGTGATCGGCGGTCTGATTCTCGCGGCCTTCGGTTACATCAATCCGATCGTGGCCGCACTGATGCATGTGATGGGCTCTTTGCTCGTCGTGTTCAACAGTTTCCGCCTTGTCCGTCAGGGTGAGGAACTGGAGCCGTTCGTGGTGGAAACACCGAAGCAGGAAACTCCGGCTGCACCGGCTCCGTCCGGCCAGCTCGCACCCAAAGCCGCCTGATAATTCACGACCATGGCTGCCACATTTGAAACAACGTCAGCGCCCGAATCCACGTCCACGCAGGGCGATCTGGTGATCGCAGTGCGCGGTCTCTCGAAGGTGTTCAAAGACTTCTGGGGCCGCCCGAAGGCGCGTGCCGTGGATAATGTGGATTTCGATGTGCGCCGTGGCGAAGTGTTCGGCCTGCTCGGGCCTAACGGTTCTGGCAAATCCACTACGGTGAAGATGTTGCTGGGCTTGCTCAATCCGACCAAGGGCCACATCGAAGTCTTCGGCAAATCGCCGCGTCACGTGGCCACCAAGGCCCGCATCGGTTATCTGCCGGAAGAGTCTTATCTCTACCGTTATCTGAGTTCCGCCGAGACGTTGGATTTCTTCGGTAATTTATTCGAGTTGCCTCCGGGTGATCGCCGCAATCGTGCCGAGCAATTGATCGAGATGGTGGGGCTCAATCAGGCGAGAGGCCGCATGGTGGGCGAATTTTCCAAGGGTATGCAGCGCCGTATCGGACTGGCGCAGGCGCTCATCAACGATCCCGATCTGGTGATCCTTGATGAACCGACGGCGGGCTTGGACCCGATCGGTTGTCGCGAAGTCAAAGACCTCATTCTCGCATTGGCCAAGCGTGGCAAAACCATCATCCTGAGCAGTCATTTGCTCGCGGATGTGGAAGATGTCTGTGATCGCGTGGTGATCTATTACGGTGGCAAGATCCACGCTTCCGGCACACTCAAGAGCCTGCTGACCAAGCCTGACTCCGTGCGTATCACCTCGCCGGTGCTGCCCCGCGAGACGATGGAAAAGGTGCTGGAAATGATCCGTCGCGATGTCGGCACGGACAAACTGCGTGTGGACAATCCGACGCAGAACTTGGAGAACTATTTCCTCGATGTCGTCGAGCGCGCCCGTGCCGCCGCGTCTCATACTTCCGGTGCCACGTCTGGCGCCCAAGTCGCCGCTTACTTGCGTGGTGATGCGGACAAGCTGGCGGAAGCGCAATCTGCCAGCGTGCTGGACCGGCTGACTGTTACTGAAAAACCTGCCGCTGCCACCCAGCCGGTCGTCACTCAGAAAGAGGAGTCGAAAGTGGATACGGCGCGGTTGGACAAACTTTCTGCGATGGAAGCTCCGGCTCCAGCGCCAGCGCCTAAACCGGCTCCGGCACAAGCCACCAAGGAACAACTCGACAAGGCGAACGACAAGCTGTCGTCGTTGCTGGGCGGCAAGGAGTAAGCAATCGCACGCTGAGTACCCATGGAATTAGTCGATAAAACGAAGCGGTTTCTTTACTGGCAAAGTACCGGCTATGGTCTGATTCCCTGGGTGTCGCGCAAGATATTCGGTCCGCAGATCACCGCCGTGGCGGGAGTCACCTTGCGGGCCACCTATCGGTTTCGGCTGTTTCCGGCGTTGCTCCTGTTCCTGTTTCTCACGGTGCTGGTCTTGCCGATGGTCATCAAAGATGACGGTACCGCGCGGGGCCTGACGCAAATTCTCCTGACCTATACCTTGGGCCTGTCTGTTTCCCTGCTGGGATTCAGCACCCTTTGGCTGGCCTGTGGTGTGCTTGCCCGGGATATCGAGGATTGCACCATCCAGACACTTGCAGTGAAACCAATCGCACGTTGGGAGATATGGCTCGGCAAATGGCTCGGCATCATGGCGCTCAACGCCAGCTTGCTTAGTTTCGTCGGGTTCTGTGTTTATGGTTCGGTGATGTATCGTGCGGCAAAGCTGCCGGATGAGCAGAAGGACGTCCTGCGCAACCAGATCCTCGTGGGACGCGGCTCGGTGAAAGCACCCGTGCCGGATATGAAGCAGGATGTGGAGGCGTTGCTGCAAGAGCGGTTGAAAGAACCGACTGTCGCCGCGATGGACCGTGCTTTCGTGCGCCAGCAGGTGGAAGAGATGGTGAAAGGCCGTGAGCAGTACGTGCCGCCTTTGATGGGCAAACGTTGGGAATTGGATTTCGGCGCTATGAAAGGTTTCGTGCAGGACCGGGAGATGCAGGTCCGCTTGAAATTCAACAAGGGCACGCTAACGCAGATCACCAGCTTTCCGGTCATGTTGCAAGTGGGACCTCCGGAAGACCCCCGCATGATCCGGGTGGAGACCGCCCTGGCTGATGAATCCTATCATGAGATTCCGGTCGGGAAAGATCGGCTGGATGCGAACGGCAAGCTGAATGTGGAATTTTATAACATGAGTCCCGTGCCGTTGATGGTTCCTTTGGAGGATGGCATTGAGGTGTTATATGAGGAATCGGGCTTTGGCGTGAATTTTTTTCGTGGGATGTTCATCATCCTGCTCTGGTTGGCTTTGCTGACGGCTTTGGGGCTGGCGGCGGCCAGCTACCTGTCCTTTCCGGTGGCGGCGTTTGTCTCTCTGGCAATGCTGGTGGTGGCACTCTCCAGCGGTGTGATGGAGAATGTGGTCAGGGAAGGCACCGTGACGGGAGTGAATCACGAGACGGGCAAGGCGGCGGGTTCGCTGGTGGATCTGGTGATCGTGCCCATGTTCCGCGTCCTGTTGAAGGGTATCAATCTGATCAAGGAGTTTTCACCGATCGACTCGTTAAGCAGCGGACGCAGCGTGACCTGGTGGGACTTGTTGCGGGCCATCGGGCAGATTGGCGTGCTGGTCACGGGATTGGTCAGCCTTGTTGGCATCGGGCTTTTCTACCGTCGTGAACTGGCTGCCGTACAACAAACAAGTTGAGATAGATGACCGAAAGCCGTTTATACAAACCGTTCCTGCTTCTGCTCGCCCTGGCGATGCTGGTGACCTCCGGCATCACCCAGAAGGCGCTTAACGAAGAGCGCACGGCCATGGGGTTGACTCGCACGGAACCTCTGGAGAACGCTCCGCCCATGCTCGCTTTCACCACTGTGGCGCTCGGCGGTTTTCGCGGATTGATCGCCAACGCACTTTGGTTGCGTGCCAACGACATGCAGCAGAACGGAAAGTACTTCGAAATGGTGCAGCTTTCCGACTGGATCACCAAACTGCAGCCCCACTTCGCCATGGTGTGGCGGCATCAGGCATGGAACATGTCCTACAACATCTCCATCAAGTTCCCTGACCAGAAGGAGCGGTGGATGTGGGTGGTACGCGCGATCGAACTGCTGAGAGATGAAGGCCTGCGCTTCAATCCCCATGAAGTGCAGCTCTACCATGAGCTGGGCTGGACCTTCCAGAACAAGATCGGCGGCAACATGGATGACGGGCACATGTACTACAAGCTCTCTTGGGCCTATGAGATGGACCAAATAGTGGGACGCCCGCCTTATAATTTCGAAAACTTGATCAATCCCAAGACCCCGGAGGATGAGGCTACGCGCAAGACATTGAAAGAGACCTACAAGATGGATCCCGCCTACATGCAGAGCGTGGAGAACATCTATGGGCCGCTCGACTGGCGCATGCCGGAAACGCAGGCCATATATTGGGCCTACACAGGCATGCAAAAAGCAGGCCGCGGGATGGATCTCATGCCGTTGCGCCGGTTGATCTATCAGTCCATGCAGCTGGCCTTCCATCGCGGCAGGTTGGTATTGAATGTGGCGGATGGCCGGGCGGATTTTGCCCCCAACGTGGACATCGTGGAAAAGGTCAGCGCCTCTTACGCGCAGATGCTCAAGGAAGAGAAGAATCTGGAGAACATCCAGCAAGGGCATCAGAACTTTTTGAAGAGCGCGGTAAGCACCCTGTATCTTTACAATCGCGAGGCGGAATCAGCCAAGTATTGGGCGGAGTTGAAGAGGCTGTATCCGGCGACGGTTGAAGATTGGAAAACGGCCGAGGAGTATAGCATCTGGCGTACGACCGAACTGCTGGCCAATGAAGGCGGTGAGAAATACCTGGCCGTCATCGAAGGTCTGTTGGTGCGTTCTTATACCCTGCTTGCAGTGGGCGAGTACGATCGCGCTGCTGGTTATGAACGCATGGCGCAGAAAGTCTGGCAGAGTCACCAGATCAAGGTGGACGTGGATACGAAGGAAGAGATCAAGGCGCGCATCCAGCTTCCGCCTTATGCAACCATCAAGAACCGCATACTGAATGATATTTTGAACCCCGATAAGCGCCTGATGTCTGCCGGTCTGGCCTTGCAGTTGCGGACGGAGCTGGGCCTTCCTATGCCAGCCTCCGCAGCCGGACAGAAAAATCAGGATGCCGAGATGGAGTTGTATAACCCGGAGGTAATGCGCAAACTGCCCGCTCAACAATACATGGCCCAGAATGCGAAACGTCCGGGCATGGTGGTGCTGCCCAGCGGTGTGCAGTATCGAGTCATCGAAAAAGGTGACGGACCGAAACCCCGCCCGGGCCTGAAGACGCACATACACCATTGGGAACAGACTTCGACAGGCAAAAAGATCATCAACACTTACACCGTGGTCCCTGCCCCCGCGGTGGACATTGGCAAGTTCGTGAAAGGCCTGCAGGAAGTCATCCCCATGATGAACCAAGGCTCCAAGTGGCATGTCTACGTCCCGCCTGCCCTGGCCTACGGCGAGAAGGGGGTGTCTCCCAACATCCCCCCAAATTCAGTGATGGTGTATGAAGTCCACCTGGTGGAAGTGAAGTAGCCTCAAGCCTCCGGCAAGAGATGCGGAAAGATTCTGATCCCAATGAAAAACCCCTCCACCGGCAGATGGAGGGGTTCAATGCTGTCAGGGGTTTCTCTGCCGAATTTTAATTCGTGTTCGTGACCTTCACGCTGCCGTTGCTGGAATCGTAGGCGAGTTTTTCGCCAGGAGGCAGTTGTGGCAGGCGTATGATGTGGCGCGAGGCAACCGCTTCTTCCAGGGTGGCGGGGAAGCGGCCTTTTTCTTCCTTGAACATGGAGATGCCGTAGCTGAGCAGCATCACTTCTTCCTGGGTCAGCGGACGGCCCTTGCCGCCCAAAGGTTCACTTTCAGTGAGCTGTGCTTGGGCCGGAGGAGCGGCGGTGGCAGGTGTCGCGGCTTCCGGCGCGGGGGCTGCCACGCTCTGGCTAATATCCAAAGCCTGTGGCTGCTCTGCCGGAGGCGGTGCGCTGACCGTCGTTTCAGGCTCGCCACCGCAACCGGTCATAAGACCGGCGAGGGCCAAAGCGGAAAATAACGTGTTACGCATATGCTCTATGGTTAAAGGTTAATCATTGGGCTGGATGGTCCACATGCCCGTCTGGCGGGAGTTCGTGGTGTTCGTGGAACCCAAAGTCTTGTTCGGATTCATGAATTCGACGTGACCATCGGCGAACAAGTAGTTCCAAGACGCATTAGGGTGAAAATCCTGCGCGTTCGGGTAGGTGTAATCACCGTCAGCGGCTGCCACAGTGCCGGATTGGATGTGGCCGTTGGCGGCGTCGATGCGGGCTTCATCAGGGTGCCCCATCACATTGCTCACATGGATGCGCTCGGTGAGGAGGATGGTCTCGGAATTATCCCGGAGCATGGCACCGTAAACCGCGTACTGGCGGCGGGGAATCTGCAAGGGGATGGAATTGGTGTAAGCCGAGGGCACGGGATCCATCGTATTCCACGGATTGTCCGAGGAGGTCGGATTGCCATTGCCGAAGTTCCAGCTCAAACCAACACCGGAAGCCGCGCTCGGAGCCGGCGGCCAGGGAACATTGCCGAAGGTGGAGCCGCTCGTGCCTTGGATGTAGCGTGGCATCGCATAGGAGCGCTTGTTACGATTGCCGGTGGTGTACCACGTCGGGGTTGGGGACTTGTCTTGCGGGCAGAGAATCACTTTGGTCTTGGCGTTGCCCGTGTAAGGACCCGCCCAGCGGTCGTTCTCGCTCAGAGTGCCACCGACATAGGGGTTCATGAGATCATCCCAAGTCATCTCGGAACCGTATTTGAAACGCAGGCGTGCGTACGGCAATTTTTCAGCATTGTCGCTGGTATACATTGCGCTCGCGGTGCCGATCTGCTTCAAGTTGTTCAAGCACTGGGTGGAAATGGCACGAGCTTTGGCCTTGGCCAATGCGGGCAATAGCATGCCTGCCAAGATGGCAATGATGGCGATGACCACCAAGAGTTCGATGAGGGTGAAAGCCCGCCAGGAAAGGCGGTTACGACGATACGACTGGGACTTCATACAACGTTTACGACTTTACTACTTTTTGGCAGCTCGGTTGCATGATACCCATCAGGCAACGTCGCAGCCGTACGACTTTTTGCTCAGATCCGGCACACCTTGTTATGATCAGAGACGGCAGGGGTTAAACCCTTCTGCCGAGTCTTTTCCGGGCGGGAAAGGCCACCACGGGAAAGCTGTGCAAGTTTGAACCAGACAACTTAACCGGTTTAGAGCGATGTCTCAAGTGGAGGTTTTGAAAATCCGTGGGCGTACGCAGTGCGGCTGTGCAAATTCGGGCGATTTTTGTGTCTCAACGACTCATCTCCCGGAGAATCTGATACTTTCGATGGACTTCGCGGGCGCAATAATTCGCGATTTGCCAGCCCTGTGGGCCATCCAGAAAGCCACCCCGCAAGATATAACCGCGCAACCAGCGGAATGTGGCGTGAGTATAGGGAGAGAGAAGATTTGCCGTGCGCCCGGCTTCCGCCTGCGTCTCAGCCCAGAGGCGCGCATATTTTTCACAGCGCTGCCAGTGGTCCTCGGCGTTTTTGAAAGAGTAGTGATGCAGGTCGCCTGAAAGTGGCAAAACCTTGCCTTCAAGCTCCAGGCGCTCATGCACACGACCGCCGGCGAAATGGGCGCGATTACGCCGGAATAAACGCGTGAGCCGGTCCGGATACCAATCGCCATGCCGGATCCATTTGCCCTCGTAGAGCACGCAACGCGGGACACTGTACCCGCTTACATCTGAAGGGATGTCCGCTTGCTTGAGTGCCTGTATTTCGGCTCGCAACCGGGGTGAGAGTTCTTCATCTGCATCGATGCTGAAGACCCATTCATTCTGCGCGAGTGAGAGGACGACATTTTTTTGCCCGACGTAGCCGAGCCAATCCTGATGCTGCCAACGGGCGTTGAATTCTTTGGCGATCTTGCTGGTGCCGTCCTTGCTGCCGGAATCGACGATGACGATCTCATCCGCCAGGTCTGCAAAACTTTTCAGGCAACGTGCCAGGTTTTCCTGTTCATTGAGCGTGATCAGGCAGAAGGAGATCTTCATTTCTGTTTATCTCCAATGGTGCGTTCAAGGATGGTCATCGTCTCCGCCACATTTCGCTCCAGCGAGAGTTGGGCGAGATTCGTTGAAGGCAGGTGATGATGGCGGGCGGACATCCAATAAAGCGTCTCCATCAATGCAGCCGAGATGTCGTCAGGCCGCTGGATGACGCTGCCGTTCACGCGCTGTTCGATGAGTTCGGAAGCGCCGTTGCAAGCCGTGGTGATGACCGGCAGGCCTGATGCGAGGGCTTCGCAGACCACATTTGAGGAAGGCTCGTAAATGGGAAGAAAGAGGAAAAGATCGGCGGCAGCGTAGGCATTCTCCACATCTTTACTGGGGCCGGCAAAGAGGACGTTTTTCCAATTGCCTGAGGGGCGCCTGATCTTGCCCACGACCAGTGTCTTGAGCGGGCGGGCTGGAGCCAGTTTGGGGGGCAGATCCAACTGCCAGTCACAGCCGTGGAGCCGTTCGGCGGTCAGCAGGTCGGTCGGGAGCTCTTTCAATGCTTCCCGGACCTCTTCAACCGCAGATGTGGTGCGCAGGACATGCCTGAGGCCTTTACGCTCCTGACCGGAGCCCACAAAGAGACAGACGAAATCGTTCTTATCGAAGCCGAATTGCTGGCGCGCTTCCGTGCGACGCGTGTTCTGAAAGCGGTCCACTTC
Source organism: Verrucomicrobiia bacterium (assembly GCA_036405135.1). Taxonomy (NCBI): domain Bacteria; kingdom Pseudomonadati; phylum Verrucomicrobiota; class Verrucomicrobiia; species Verrucomicrobiia bacterium. Next base: position 158,659 of record DASWYF010000047.1, read on the forward strand.
GATGCCGTTACGCACAAGATGAATGCGCGCCTGAGGGTAGGCGAAATTCCGCAGTATCTCGCGCTCCACCATGTTGGAGTTCACGATCACCCGGCCCGTGTTTGCTGGATCGAATGTGCGTTTTTCCAATTCCAGCATGTTGCGGTGAAACGCGCCCATGCCGATAAAAGGCTTTTTCCACCATGGGGCATACTTCTTCCGTGCAGCGAGCCACTCGCTATGCAGTCCGTCTCCGGCGCGATAGACATCTTGTTTCAAGGTGCGCTCCAGGCTGAAGACGCAATCAAACTTGGAGGCTGCCAGCATCTCTTGGACACGCTTGGCGAAATTGACGGGGCGGTCAGCCCGTGAGCCGTTGACTTCAACAGGCTGGAATTGCACGCCTTGGGGTGGCTTCTCCCAGGCTTCGGCGAACAGATGCACCTCATGCCCTCCGCCGTTTAGGGCTTCGAGCAAACGCTGCATGTAAAGTTCCGCACCGCCCGTGGCAGCAAAGCGGCGGCGGATGAGCGCCAATTTCATGAGCTAGCCTGCGAGATGACTGGCTGGTCTTTGCGGCCCCACGCAAACCAGAGCGCGATGATCAGAGCCGCACCATTGAACGCCGTCATGATGTGGATAATCATACGATAAGCTTCAAAAGAATCCAGTTGCGGCAACCAGGGGCGCAACCGGAGCATCGTATAGACGTAACCGGCTGCCAGCAGCATCAACCAGGGGATGAAGGCATAACGCTTGCGCGCGATCAGACCGCCGACCACCACATTCGCCATCGTGAGAAGCAGCATGCACCACGCAAAACCCGCTACCAAAGGAGCCGCCTGCCACATCTCCGGGCTCTTGAAATAAAGCACCCGCAAAGGCAGCCATGGCAGCAAAGTGCTGGCGATCGCTGCCAGTCCGCCCATGATGGCCGTGGAGATCAAAGTCAGTTTCAACGCATCTGATTTTTCGGCTTTCGCCGCGCTTTGAACGATCTTGGGGAACATCACCATTGCCAGCGGTGCGGTGAATTGGAACAAAGCGAAGCCGATGTTTTGCCCGGCCATGTAGAGCTTTCTTTCACCCGCTTCAAACGTGGCCTGGATGAACGGCACATCAAAGGAAGAGAGCAGCAGAACGGCGCCCGTGCCGCCCATCAAAGGCAGCAATTGCAGCATCCATTCCCGGACCGGAAACTTTTCCCCCGGACCGCGAAGCACATCGCGTATCCAGTAAAGGCCAAAGACCAAGGCGATCCCTTGGCCTATGACCGCTGCAAGCATCGCTCCCGCCGATTGGCCGCGAAACATCAACACGATGGCGACCAGGGCCGCGATCCGCACGAAGCCATCCAAGATCATCGTCCAGCCCAGCCCGAAAAAGTTTTGCTTCCCTTGCAGGATGCCACGCGCCATCACCAGCCAGAGCTGGCTGAGTACAAGGCCGATGCTGAAATAAAGAGTCCAAGGATTGGTGATCGTAAAAGTCGTGATGAAACCCGACTGCTTCAACAGGATGGCGGTAAATACCAATCCCCAGATCACAAAGATGGCCAATGCGAAGGCGCGAGTGGCCGAGCGCAATTGCCGTTCTTTTTGCTCAGTGATCGCGGCGGCAGACTGTTGGGCGAAGATGGTCTGTAAAGCCGCCGCCGGAATGGCGATGAGCAACTGCAGCTTCAGCATCGCGGCAAAGATCTCGTATTCTGCTTCTTGGAGACGGGGCGGAGCGGTCACGCTGTGGACCAGCATCATGCAGCCGCCCATGAGTACGGTGGCGATGACCATCCAGCCGCTCTGGCGGAAGAACGAAGCTTTGGACTCGGCAGTGCTCATGCAGGGGAAATTCTCTCCAGAACGACTTCAACCGCCGCCTGTTCGGCCTTCGTTTTCAGGCGGGTGAACAACCCCTTCCAGAATCCGAATCCATAACATACGTGTGACAACATGATCAGTGGCGCCACCGGCCAGAAAAACTCCAAGCCGCGCGGCAAAGCCAAGGTTTGCCCGAATATGGCCAGAAAGTAAGCAAATAAAGGCCACCACAGTAATTTGGGCAAAAATGGCAAAGCGAGCAGGTAGAGGCAGAAGAGCGGGGGGACGAAATTCGGCGCGCTGCCCAGAGTCGGATTCACGCGGAACTGCTCGGCACGACCACGACCATAGGTCATCAGCATTTTCGCAAAAGCCTTGAGGTCGCGACGGGGACGGCGTTCCACGATGAACACCGGATCGTAGAGCAGCGTGAAACCTTCTTTTTGCAGCGTATCCATCAAGGCATTTTCTTCGTTCGGATAGAGTGCTTCGTCAAAGCCGCCAGCGGCCAGAAATTCCTGCTTCCGCATCATCATGTTGCAGAGGATGAGTTCCTTTTCCGAACTGGCGCGGAGTTGGCCGATAGGGGTGTAGCGCGCGCGGCTGGGACCGAAGGCGAGGAAACTGGCCATGACTTGCGCGAAGGCTTGCTCGATGTCCGGTGCGTCTTTCGGGCAAACATTCGGTCCACCGAGTAACGCGGCCTTCGGATGTTTCTGGAAATGTTGCACGCCGCGTTTAAGATTGTCGGTAGGAGCGATGGCGTCGTCATCGAGGAAATAGATGAGTTCGCCTGTGGCTTCCTTCACGGCACGGTTGCGCTGGATGGCGGGCTGACGGCCGCGGGCGACGATGATCTCCAGCCGATCTTTTGGGTAATCGAACTTTTGTGCGGCTTGAATGGATGGCACCTCGCTATCGCCCGGGCGGGCGGCAACGACGACGGTGACCAGCGGCAAGACCTCGCTCATGGCAGGGATTTCAGGAAACGCGTGAGCAGGGCGGTGCCGCGCTCCAGCGAGGCGAGCGAGATCCATTCATCGCCCGTGTGCGCCTGCGCAATGTGACCCGGGCCGAACACGATGCTGGGAATGCCGCTCTGCGCGAGCACAGCGGCATCGCAGAAATAATCCACGCCGATGGGCTTCGTCTGGCCGTTCAATTTCATGAACTCCTGCACGAGCGGCAGTTTGTGATTCGTCTCCAGCGCGAGGCAGGGGACGCCTTTGCCCTTCGCGAGTTTCACTTGCACGCCTGCTTTCTTAAAGAAAGCGGTGAGTTCACGGCGCACGCTCGTCTCTGTCTCACCCGGCAAGGTGCGGCGATCGATGGAGATGGTGCAATGTGCGGGGACGATGTTCGGTTGGAAGCCACCTTGGATGGAACCGACGTTGATCGTGCCGTGCTTGAGCAGCGGATGTTTCCGCTTCTTCAAAGCTTGCGCGTATTTCGTCTCCAGCAAATCCACGACCTTCGCCATGCGGTGGACGGCGTTATCGCCAAGTTCAGGACGCGCTCCATGCGCGGCTTTGCCCTTCGTCTCCAACCAGAGCCACACATCGCCTTTGTGCGCGGTGATGACTTTCAGTTGCGTGGGTTCACCGACGATGGCGAGGTCCGCTTCAAATCCAGAAGCAGCCACAGCGCGTGAGCCTCTCTGTTTTACTTCCTCATCGATGAGGCCGATGAAAACGATCTCGGTCTCGTTCGGGCGTTGCGTGCTGCGCGCGGTGTCCAGCACGGCGGTGAGCATGGCGGCGACACAGCCTTTCGTATCACACGCACCACGTCCGTAGAGGCGGCCATTGCGGATCTCGGGCTTGAGCAACTGATCGAGATTATCGCCGCCCACGGTGTCCATGTGCGGGGCGAGGACGATGCGATGCTTCACCGGACCGGAAGGCGTGAGGCGGATGAAGACGTTGGAACGGCCCAAGAAAACTTCGCGGGTCTCAACGGTCAAGCCAGCCTTCGCGCCCGTGGCTACGAGGAAGTCTGCGACGCGATGTTCGCCTGCGCGCGGATCGCCGGCGGGCAATAACTCTGGATTAACGCTCGGAAGCGCCACCAGATCGCGTAGCAGTTGAACGACGGGAGTCATGAAAATGCAGGATGTTCTTCTTCCTTCTCTCCTTGGAGGGGAGAAGGATTGAGGATGAGGGATGCCCGGCCCAAGTATTCACGCACGAACAAAAGCCCGGCACCCCTCACCCCGGCCCTCTCCCCTCCGAGGGGCGAGGGTGGTAAGTCTTCTGCCATTTTGGTGGCGTTTATTGGTGAGAAGCTCATGTCACTTTACAGCGTCGTGCGGAACCATTCCACGAAGCGCGGAATACCTTCCTCGATCTTGATGTGCGGATTGTAGCCGAGCTTCTCACGAGCTTTTGAAATGTCGGCATAAGTGATGGGCACGTCACCGGCTTGCATCGGTTGGCGATCAATGACCGCCTTCTTGCCCAGCGCTTTCTCGATGAGCTCGATGAGGTAATCGAGGCGCACGGTCTGCGATTCGCCGAGGTTGAAGACGTCGTAGCCGAATTCTTTTTGTGTGCAGGCGAGGACGCCATCCACGGTGTCGCTCACGTAGGTGTAGTCACGTGCGGTCGAGCCATCGCCGAAGACGGGGATGGGTTTGCCTTCGTGGATCATGCGGCAGAACTTATGAATGGCGAGGTCGGGGCGCTGGCGCGGTCCATACACGGTGAAGAAGCGCAGCATGATGACATCCATGCCATAGACGTGATGATACACATGGCCAAGGGCTTCGCAGGCAAGCTTGCTCGCGGCATACGGCGAGATGGCGGAGAAAATAGGATCGCTTTCGGAGAAGGGCACCTTCGCATTCACACCATAGACGGAGGAGGATGAGGCGATGGTGATCTTCTTCACCTTCCGTTTGCGCGCGGCTTCGAGGAGGTTCACGGTGCCTTCCACATTCACGCGTTGGTAGAGCGCGGGCTCTTGCAAGCTGGGGCGCACACCGGCACGGGCGGCGAGATGGATGACCTGATCGATCTGCGCGCTGGCGAAGACTTCTTCCACGGCGGCGTTATCCGTCAGGTCGCCTTGTACGAAGGTGAAGGGCTTGGCGAAGGATTGCAGATGGCGGATGGCGGACTGCTTGATGGCGGGCGAATAGAAGTCATTCAATTCATCAAACGCCCAGACGGCATGACCGCCCTGCAAGAGACGTTCACAAACGTGCGAGCCGATGAAACCAGCTCCGCCAGTGACCAAAAAATTCATTGGGGAAAGAGTAACAGGACGAGAGGGGTGGCGTCGAGAGGGGATGGGGAGGGATTGTTAAGGGGAAACACTGAAGCCGGTTGCACAGGTTAGGCAACAGGTTCAACTTTCATCGAGTTGCAGGTAAAGCAGTAACGCTTTGGGCCAAGAGTTTTTGAATGTCCAACTTATAGAGGCGCTTTTCGGCGACGAGATAAATGAAGGACAAGCGGGTGGCATGTTTTTCACCGGGTAGGCGTCCTTCGCCAAAGACGAATACGGCTTGGGAATCGGTTGACCAAGTTCCACGATAAGCTTTGCCGGAGCCGGGATCGCCTTCTTCCACATTCAAGATGGTGGCGGTGGTTTTCTTGGCAGTCCAAGTGACATCCAAGGCGTGGAAGTAATCCTTTTCCCGCCATTGGAGGCGATGGACTCCATCGGGTGAGTCGAGCTTGATGGGGATGTCGCGAAGATAGAAATGGCCGTTTTTCCAGTGAGTATTATTTTTAAAGGAATCGGCAAACTCCTGTTGATAGCGCAAGGCGGCGGGCGATTGGCTGCCGTCATGGATTTTGACACGTTCGATAAAGGGATCGAGGAATGAAATGAGCCAGCAGGCAAGTGCTGGCAGGAATAGGTATGCCTTCCAGTTTTTCATCGCTTATATCAGGATGGCCAGGTTGCAGAGCGGTGTCAATCTGGGCCTTGGGGAATGCCGGTTGACAATGTTGAATTGGTGCATACATTTTGTATGCGTGCGGATAATCAAGCAAAGCACGCTGCTGGCATTGGCTGAAAAACACCCGAAATCGCTTACGGCGATCAGGAGTTGGCTGGTGGTGGCCAAGCAGGCTGAGTGGCGAGGGCTGAATGACGTGCGACGGACTTACCCGCACGCTGATCTGGTGGAAGTGGGCAGCGGCAAGAAAGTGATGGTGTTCAATATCTGTGGCAATGCCTACCGGTTGATTGTGGCGGTCCATTTCAATACGGGCATGGTGTACATCCTCCGCTTTTTGACCCATGCCGAATACAGCAAAGATCAATGGAAAGAGCAGTTATGAAAACAGCAACCAAGATTGAATTTCGCAAGCTGCCGAAGACTTATTCGGGGCTATGCAAGCTGCTAATGCCGCGTCCCATTCATGACAGTGTGGGCTATGAGAATACCATGGAGATGACGGATGCGATGGTGTTGCATGAAGAAGATTTCACGGCGGATCAACGGGACTATTTCGACCTGCTTTGCCGATTGATCGAGCAGTATGACGCGGAGCAGGTTCCACCGATTGAGTTGCCACCTTTGGAAGTATTAAAACATTTGTTGGAGCAACAGGAAATGTCAGCGGCGGATTTATCCCGGCTTTTGGGTGGGAGCAGGAATTTGGGGGCAATGATTCTACGGGGCGAGCGTGGATTGACGACGGAGCATATCGCGAAGCTGGCAAAGCATTTTGCTGTGTCACCTGCGTTGTTTATTGGCAGTTAGCCGACGGTGTTCTTCTATTACAACCGTGACGTCGGTGATGCACTTGTCTTTTCCGTCCCGTTCGCTATCCTGCCAAGGCATGTCATCCAAGGTCTTTGCCGCTGGTCGTATCGCGTTGTTCTGCGGCGCGTTGTTGTCGTGGACCCTGCCCGCATTTTCTCAATCTGCCGAGCCGCTGGCCGGAACCAAGCAATTGACCATGGAAGGCGACCTCTCGGAGCAGATGGTCACGGGCATCAGCAAGTTCCTGGATCGTGAACTGGCTGCCTCGGTGGAAGGCCGCGCCCGCTTTTGGAAGCCAGACTTCTCCACGCGGACGACTTATAATCAATCGGTGCAGCCGAATCGTGAGCGGCTCGCGCGTATCATCGGTGCGGTCGATGCGCGCGTGACCAAGGTGAATCTGGAATACGTGGCTACGAGCACCTCCCCAGCGAAGGTGGCGGAGACGGATCGCTTCGTAGCTTATGCAGTGCGTTGGCCGGTGTTTGAGAATGTCTATGGTGAAGGGCTGATGCTGGTGCCGAAGGGCCGTTCCTCCTGTCGCGTGATCGCCATTCCGGATGCGGATCAGACACCCGAGCAGATCGCAGGGTTGGCTCCGGGCTTGCCCACGGAACTGCAGTTTGCCCGTCGTTTTGCGGAGAATGGTTGTCAGGTGATCATTCCCACGTTGGCCAGCCGGGCGGATACTTTTTCGGGCAATGTACGGTTGAACCGTTTCACCAATCAGCCGCATCGCGAATGGATTTACCGTCAGGCGTATGAGCTGGGCCGTCACATCGTGGGATATGAGGTGCAAAAGGTTCTGGCGGCGGTGGACTGGCTCGAAGGTCAACTGCCGACGAAAGATGCGATTCCACCCGAAGTGGGCGTGGTGGGTTATGGGGAGGGTGGTTTGATCGCTTTTTACAGCGCGGCGATTGATACGCGCATCGATGCCTGTTTCGTCAGCGGTTATTTCGGCAAGCGCGAAAAACTTTGGCAGGAGCCGATTTACCGGAACTTTCACGGTCTGTTGCAGGAATTTGGTGATGCGGAGATCGCCACACTCATCGCACCCCGTGTGTTCATCGCGGAGTATTCACCCGCTCCAGATGTGAAAGGTCCGCCGGAAGAACGCGCGGGTCGTAAGGGCGCGGCTCCGGGAAAGATTGTCACACCGGAATACAAAGACGTCGTCGCTGAATTCAATCGCGCTCAAATGCTGTGTGCTGAAGCGTTCCGGCCCGCGCTCATTTTGTTCAATGGTCAGGATGGTGCCTTGATGGGACCGATCAATGACACGGGCGTGTTGGCCACGATGCAGGCTTTGCGCGTGAATATTGAAAGCCTGCGTGTTCCCGGCCAGCAACCGACGGATTTGCGACCGACGTTCAATCAAGATGAACGGCAGGAGCGTCTGGTCCGTGATTTGGAACGGCATACGCAACGGCTCTTATTGCTGGCCAGCAGCGTGCGGGATGATTTTCTGTGGAACAAGGTAAAGCCGAACACGACGAACGAGTGGCAGGCTGCCATGCGGTCGTATCAGACCAAACTGTGGGATGAAAGCATCGGACGTTTCGCCAAAGGGACAAATGAGCTGAATCCACGCACGCGCAAGATCTACGATAAACCAAAGTGGACGGGCTACGACGTGGTGTTGGATGTGCATAATGACGTTTACGCCTGGGGTTATCTGTTGTTGCCCAAGGGGATGAAGCCGGGTGAAAAACGGCCTGTGGTTGTCTGCCAGCATGGTCTTGAAGGTGTGCCGGACGACGTGGTGAATGATAATCTGGAAAGCCCAGCTTACGCTGCTTACAAAGCTTTTGGTGCGCGATTGGTGGAGCGTGGTTTCATCGTGTTCGTGCCGCACAATCCGTATCGCGGCAAGGACGCCTTCCGTGTGCTGCAACGCAAAGCGAATCCGCTCGGCAAGTCACTCTTCTCGGTGATTCTGAACCAGCATGATCGCATTCTGGATTTTCTTTCCTCCCAATCATTCGTCGATCCGCAACGCATCGGTTTCTACGGGCTTTCTTACGGTGGCAAGACGGCGATGCGTGTGCCGGCTTTGCTGGACCGCTATTGCCTTTCCATCTGCTCCGGTGATTTCAATGAGTGGGTCTGGAAGAATGTGACGACGGACTGGAGCCGGAGTTACATGTTCAGCGGCGAGTACGAGATGCCGGAGTTCAATCTTGGCTCCACGTTCAATTATGCGGAGATGGCCGCATTGATCGCACCACGGCCTTTCATGGTAGAGCGCGGGCATAATGACGGGGTGGGCGTGGATGAATGGGTGGCTTTCGAATACGCGAAGGTGAACCGTCTCTACGGCAAATTAAAGATTCCGCAGCTCACGCAGATAGAATATTTCGACGGGCCGCACACGATCAATGGTCAGGCGAGCTACAAGTTCCTGCACAAGCACCTGAACTGGCCGGAGCCGAAACAGTAGAGCGTTGCTATTCTTTCAGACGCGACATTGCGAGCTTCAGGCGGGTGATGGATTCCTCCTGATGCTCGGCGAGGAAGAAGTGGTCGCCGCCGGTGATCACTTGGCTGGTGACTTGCACGCCGCGTGACTTCATCTTCTCCAGATTGTTCGTGAGCATCTGGTTTTGCACGAAGAGTTCTTTCTCGCCGCAGAGGAATTCCAACCGATGGCCTTCACGAAAGGCAGGCAGGGTTTCGTTGGCTGGATATCCCGCGATGCAGATCGCGCCCGTATATTGTCGTGCGCGAGGCCCGTAATGTTCCAAGACTCCATTCACGCCAGCAGATAACCCGATCAGCACTGGCTTGGGTAATGGTTCTTCCAATTTTAAAGTATCCTGAACGGCGCGTAACGATTGCTGGATGTAGAGAGGGTGAATGTTTCCACCGCTGAGGCCGTAAGCGGGTGCGATGATGACGCGATCGGGAAAAGCGCGGGCGAGGAGATGGATGGGCCAGAGGAAGCTGCCGCCGTAGCCGTGGAGGAAGAGGATGGGCGGTTTGTTCGTACCCACATTCTCCGGAAAGTAAACTGTGGCGAGGCCGTTGGTGGGCGTGGTCTCGGAGTAGCAATAGGGCAGGGCGCTACGGGCGTTTTTGAATACTTCGTCCTTCTTGATCTCAGCGTAGAGCGGGACGAGGAGACGTTGCAATCTTCCGGCCTGTTCTTGCGTGAGGCCGATCATCTGGGCGGCAGAGGCGCTCATGCCGACGGCCTGTGCCTCGCTCATGCTGGAAAGTCCCAGCCGATATGTCGCAAGCCAGCGCGAGTCGATACCGGTCGGCGGTTTGGAGGCGAAGCGTGTGGGCCATTGCAAGGTCTGAACGGATTGCGCGATACCGGTGAGAGCCAGCGCAAACAGGCAAGTGATGATGGAAATAGAGCGGACCACTTGCGGAGAACATCCCTTGCAAGACGCAGGAAATCAAGTGTCAGACTATTTCAGTGGCAGGGCGAGGTGACGGGTTTCTGCTTCACCTTCGATGTGGACGACCACTTCGCGTTCACCGATCTCACGGCACTCGACCACCTTGAATGTGTTTTCCCATGGCACCTTTTTCTTTTCGCCGATCATGAGAGGGATATTGCGTTTGCCTACGCCGATCAACGCCACCTTACGGTCACCAGTGCCGCTTACACCTTTCAGTGTTACCTCAAAGATTATAGGGGGAGCGTTAGTGGTTGGGGATGCTTTCGCTGCGGAGGCGGTTTGCGATACGGTTGCGACGGAGGCAGGTGAAGTCGTGCTTTTGGTTGTGGCTGAAGCAGGGGCAATAAGTTTTTTTGGTGAGGATTTGTCCCCTTTGCTGAGTTGTTCGATCCAGCGGATGTAGCTTTTCGGGCCGCCGTCCTGATAGCCAGAACGCGCTCCGAGCAGGGAGCCGTCCTTGGCGATGACGGCCACGAAAGGAAATCCCTGTCCGGCTCCGGAAGCCTTCGCGAAGGAGTCGAGCAGTTCCATGCGCTGGACAAGTTCGGGTTGCGCGCTGGTGAAGGAGGTGGGCATGAGATAGTCCGTCAGCTCCAGTTTCTCGGCGGCGAAGGTGGCCCATTCGGCTTGTGCGAAAACATCTCGCGACATCCGTTCGCAAACGGCGCAGCCGGTGAGATTAAAGCGGATCACAGCGGTTTTCCCGGAAACTTGCGAGCGCCTTAACGATTCGTCGATGACGGTGGATGCGGTGGGGGAGGCTTCTATCGGTGCTGCGGCTTTCGGTGCGCGCAGGCGTTCCCATAGTTGGATCGCATCTTCTTTGTAATGAAGTCCTGCCAAGGCCGCGCTGGCGATAAGCGCGACCACGAACAAGCCTTTGACCGCTTTGGCGAACTTCCCGGGCATAACAAGCGGGATTATGCAGGAAACTGAAGGGTGCGCAATCCCCGCTCCTAAGCTCTCGGATGAAATTTCCGATGCACCTCGCGCAAGCGGCTGCCAGCCACGTGAGTATATATCTCCGTGGTGCTGATGTTCGCGTGGCCGAGCAATTCTTGGATCACGCGCAAGTCCGCGCCGTGTTCGAGCAGATGTGTGGCGAAGCTATGCCGTAACATATGCGGTGTGATATTCCGTTTGATGCCTGCGAGCTTCACACGACGCTTCACGCGCCACCACATGCTAACGGAAGCGAAGCCGGTGCCGCGTTTGCTGAGGAATAATGTCGCGGGAGATTTGGGTGTCACCAGTTTTGGACGCGCGGCGTGCAGGTAACGATTGATCGCTTCCACCGCAATTTTGCCCACGGGAACGACACGCTCTTTGTTGCCTTTGCCGATGACGTTGATGAAGCCGGATTCGAGATGCAGTTGCTCAAGGCGGATGGTGCGCAGTTCGCTGAGGCGGAGGCCGGAGGCGTAGGCGAGTTCGAGAACGGCCTGATCGCAGAGCGCTTCCGGTGTTTCTACCGGCAAGGGCTTGAGTAACTGATCTACCTCAGCATTCGTGAGGGCTTTGGGCAAACGCTTCCAGCGGCGAGGCAGGGAAAGGTTTTCTGCCACATTTACCGGCAGGATTTTCTCGTTCTCCGCGTATTTGTAGAAGGCGCGCAACGCCGCGATCTGCAGGTAGATACTCTCGGAGCTCATCTTGGCTGCGGACTCCTTCGGCTGATCCATCGGCACGCGTTCACGTTCCGTTTGCAGGAAGGACATCAGGCATTTCAGGTCCACCTCGCGCCAAGCGCTGATGCCTTGGGCTTCTGCCCAAGCTGTGAATTTCCCCAAGAGCGCCGCGTAGGTTTTCTGCGTCTGCTCGGACTGGCCCCGCTCCAAGCGGAGGTAAGTCAGGAAATCTTCGACGAGGTCTTGCATATTTAATGCCGAGACCTGTTCACGCGCTTTTGAACTTCTTTGCGGATGCCAGCAAAGAAACCATCTAACTCAGCAGCGTTGTGTATTACTACGAAGCGTTCCGGATGCTGAGTGTATTCTTCCCGACGACGAATCAATTCATCTTTCACAGCATCTGTAAGTTCGGCTGTCATCTTACAGCTTCTTCCCCGTCAACCGCTCATACGCCTCCAGGTACTTCGCCTGCGATTTCATCACGATCTCGTTTGGCAAAGCAGGCGCGGGCGGGGTCTTATCCCAGTCCAGCGTCTCCAGGTAATCGCGCACGAATTGCTTGTCGAAGCTCGGTTGGCCTTTGCCCGCCTGATACTGATCTGCGGGCCAGAAGCGTGAGGAATCCGGCGTGAGTACTTCATCAATGAGGATGAGTTCGCCATTGTAGATGCCGAACTCGAACTTTGTATCCGCGATGATGATGCCGCGTTGGCGGGCGTAATCGCGGGCGAAGTTGTAGATCTTCAGGCTCAGGTCGCGTGCCTTCTCGGCGATGTCCTTGCCCACGATCTTTACCGCTTCCTCGAACGAGATGTTCTCGTCGTGGCCCGTCTCCGCCTTTGTCGCGGGGGTGAAGATCGGTTCAGGCAATTCCGAAGATTCCTTCAAACCTGCCGGCAGCTTGATGCCGCAAACCGTCTGGCTGGTCTTGTATTCCTTCCAGCCGGAGCCTGCGAGATAGCCGCGCACCACGCACTCGATCGCCAATGGCTTGGACTTCTTCACGATCATGCTGCGGCGTGCCACCTTGTCTGCGAACGGTTGCAGGATGGCGGGCAGGGGATCGTTCGCCTTCGCCAGGCGATGATTCGGCACCAGCTTTTCCGTTTGATCGAACCAGAAGTGGGAGATCTGCGTGAGCACCTCGCCCTTGCGCGGGATGCCGTTGGGCATGATGCAATCAAACGCCGAGATACGGTCCGACGCCACGAACAGCAGGCTATCGCCGAGGTCGAACACCTCGCGCACCTTTCCGCTTTTCACTTTCGGGATGCCCGGCAAATCGATCTGCAACAACGTTTGGTCACTCATCATCGCGCGGATGATGGGGTCCCCCCACGAAAGTGCAAATCGAAATTCCCAACCTCCCATCTTGCTCGTCCTCGATTCGTTAAAACCGTGAAACCGTGAATCGCTTCACCATTTAACCTATTTAACATTCCCCGAAATGGCCTTCTGCATGGTTTCTTTAGCCCGGCAACCCGTTCAAAGCATCCTGTTCTGCGGCACTCTAGCCTCCGGCCTCAACCTCCCAAACCAAACCCTCGCCAGCCACTTCACGGGAAAATGCTTGAGCGTCACGTCGAAAAACGGCGCTTTATTCGTCCTTCTCCCTTGGCAGTCGAACTTCGACCGGGAGAAGGATTGAGGATGAGGGTGCCCGGTCTTTTCGGACCTCGCACCTCTTCCTTCGCATTTCCCCACTGGGGAACTATGTCAAAGAGCAATGAAACCATCCGACCCCTGTGAGCTATCGTTTCCTCCCTCCCTACGATTGGGACTTCAGATTGAGCGCTTGTCCCTGACCCGGCCGGTTCCGCAGTGGGAATGGAGGTCGAACTTCGACCTAGGGATTCCCCGGTCTGGTCATAACCTATGACGACCGACGTCCCTTTCCCCCTCCGGCTTACGGACCCTGATCCAAACGCCCGATACACCCACATATCCTAAACCCGGTAGGGCGGAGCTGCCGCTCCGCCGTAACTCTTTCCGCAACTGAACTACCGGATTTGCAACAGTGGACTCGATAGCTATCAAAAGCTCTCTTGCCCCCGTTCCTAACGGTTCCATAAGAACTGCCACCTCCCCGCCAACGCAGGACACATCGACGCAATTACGCATCGCTATGTTTAGTGACCTGGGATTTCCGGCTCTTTCCTCGTTCCTAATTCAAAACTTAAAACTAAGAACTTAAAATTACCTCAAGCCCGTCCTTTACCAGCAGCGAGCTGCCAGCACCAAAAAGATTACCACAAAACCTCACTAGCACAATAAATTTTCCATATCTTAAAAATCAAAACCCCTAATCTCCTCCCGCTCAAAAACTTCCACCAAAAAATATTTTCCACCGCGCCCTGGAGCTCGCCTTCCTTGGAGCGCGGGTCTCCGAACCGCAGCAACGTCCATAAGCACCACCAACCCACTCTCGCAAAAAAAGCACCGCAAAAAAATCTTCTCATCTGCGTCTATTTCACCCCGGCTCTTAGTCGGGGCTGCGGTTAACCCCTTCTCCCCTCCCGATACCGCCCCACAAACCCCTTCTTCCGACGCGCCGTCTCCGTCTCGTTATACGTCTCCTGAAACAACCACCGCATCCCCGCCTCCAGTGCCAGCGGCACGACCCGATGGTAGCCGTGCATGAAATGCACGGACCACCGCCCGATGCGACCCGCTGAAATAGTTGCCTCCGCACTTAACTTCGCGCTAGCCTTCCCCTCGCCATGTATCTCCCCGCCCTCTTGTCCATGATGCTGCTCGCTACTCCGCTCATGGCCGCAGAAAAGAAAGGTGCAGCATTCGTGTCATCAGCTTCCCAGCTTCCTTTTGCCACGCTTTGTCTCGACTCCAAGATTAGCACCGAGACGGCTTACACCTTGGCGAAGCTGATCCATGCATCCCGCTACGAATTCACAACCCAACAATTTCCTGAAGACGCCTTTCGTAACGTCACGCGGAAAAATGCGAAAGCGTTGGTAGCCAAACTGACCCCTGAATCAGTTTACGCCATCGCATCACACTTGGAGAAAAAGACGTGGCTCCATTTGGAAGGGGATAAAATCGCCGATTTGCGCCCTCTGACTGGATTGAGCAATCTGACGGGTCTTGTCCTCAGCCATCATTCCATCTCGGATCTCACTCCGTTGGCCGGTCTGGTTAACCTCAAACGACTGGATCTGGAAGGCAATCAGATCGCCGATCTTAATCCCTTGGAGAAACTGGTGAACCTTCAGGAACTCACTCTATATGACAATCCTTTGATCAGTCTCCAGACGCTCGGCCATCTGCCGAAACTGGCCGAACTCGAACTCTCCGCCGGGCACGTCCACTTGCTGGCTGGTGTCCAGCGGTTGGATGCCTTGAAGAAATTGACCGCCCGTGGCATCGGCCCCAGTAGCTTTATCGCCACTCCTCGCTGTCCGGAGTTGATCAGTTTGCGGGCTGAGGGTCTTACCAGTCTGGATGGCATGGAGAAATTCCCGTCCTTGTTATATGCCAGCCTGACCGGTGTTTATACTTCATTGAAGCCGCTGAACTCCTGCCCCCAGCTTACTCATCTGCGCATTTCTTCATTCCGTACGGTCGATGCCTCTGAGATTAAAGATTTGCCCGCCATCAAGGCGATAGACTTTAGTGCATTGCAGGTGAAAAATCTGGAATCATTAGGCAGCCACCCGACCTTGCGCGAAGTAACCATGCCCGAGTCCAAAGGCACTCCCGTCCTGCAATTGAAGCTGCTCCATGCCAGCCTCTCTTCTTGGGATGCCGATTTTTCCTTCTCTGAACCACGTGCCACTCCTTCCCCGAAGTTGCTGGTCGTTTCCCAAGATGAATTCGACCGTTTCGATTTCAAGGAAGGCTACGGTGTGACTCCTGCGGATAGAAATATCGAACTCATCGAATCGGAGCGTGCTTGGCTGGAGCGTCGTCTCACCAAGATACTGGCGGCGAAATGGGAGAAGACAAAAGACTGGAACTTTCCCTACACTGGCGGTCTGCGCCGGTCTCATACGCT
The DNA here is from genome assembly GCA_036405135.1 of Verrucomicrobiia bacterium. Classification (NCBI taxonomy): domain Bacteria; kingdom Pseudomonadati; phylum Verrucomicrobiota; class Verrucomicrobiia; species Verrucomicrobiia bacterium. Next base: position 174,231 of record DASWYF010000047.1, read on the forward strand.
CCATCTCAGCTCGGTAAAAGCCTATCAGGCCGCTCCGCAGATTGTTGCTGCCATCCAAAAGGAACTGGCCACTGCGCGGAATGACTGGATCATCTACCTGCAAGTCGAACTTTGGGGTTCCGATGCTGATAGACCGGTCCACGCTACCCCTGACTTCATCGCCTGGATATACCCAGATAAGATCGTCACAACTGAGAATTACGCAGAAACAATTCGCAAGCTGTTCAAGCCATAGCCTTGAATCCATAGCCTCTCTCTTGTTCAACTTTTTCCTGTCACCAGAACGTTCCTTTCCCTCCTTCCGTCCGATACGCTACAAACACACCGTGCGTATCAAGCTCTTCATTGCCACCTTGGCCCTGCTGCTGTTCACCTTAAGTAGCCTCCTCGCCCAATCCACGAACAGCACTCCCACGAATCTCGTGTATTCCCAAACCGGCGATCTTCCCATTCTCCTCACCGCACCACACGGTGGAACCAATGTGCTCAAAGATGTGCTTACGCGCACCAATGGCACGGTGCTTCGTGATGACGGGACGTATGAGTTGGCGCTCTTGGTGAATGAGGAACTTGCCAAGCTGATGAAAGGGAAGAAGCCGTATGTGGTCGCGGCGCAGTTTCATCGCAAGTTTTTGGATGTGAATCGTCCGGTGACAAATGCTTTTGAGAGCGCGGGTGCGAAGCCGTATTACGAGGCGTATCACAATCAGGTGAGCAATTATGTGGCGGAGATTCGGAAGCGTTTTGGTGGTGAGGGATTGATGGTGGATATCCATGGGCAGGCGCGGGATGAGTCCTCCATCTTTCGTGGCACTGGCAATGGTGTGACGGTGATGCGGCTCATCCAGAAGCAGGGGGAGGATGCGTTCACCGGGACGAACAGTTTGCTCGGGCAGCTTGCGGCGATGGGTTACGCCATCGTCCCGAATAACACGCCACCCGGCAAACCGCCTGAGGACCGCAGTTACAATGGCGGTTTCACGGTGCGCACATATGGCAGTCACAAGGAGGACGGCATTGATGCGATCCAGATCGAGCTGGGCTATAAACAACGGCGCGCCGACCGGAAGAAATTCGCCAGCGATCTGGCTAAAGCCATCTATGTGTTTCAGCAAGAATATCTGAAACCGGCGGCGGACTGATCTGACTCATGGCCTTTGTCATCAACTTCTAAAGGGTTTTAGCATCCTCGGATGAGTCTCTTAAAATGGTTAAATCGTTGAATCGGGAAACGACTGGCCAGTTATCGCTTTTTACGATTTTAACGCGCATGCCCCCGGCATGGAAAGGGGTTGCTTTTGATTTAACGTGTTCGTTTCCAATGGGTTGGTGGGTTTGAGAGGTTTTTCATAAAAATAATCGCATGGACAGCCAATGTCCTACCCCCCTCCTTAGGCTGGGGGCATGAAAAATAGAAATGTGCCTTTGTTGACGAGCGGAGAGCAGGAGCCGCTGTGGGTGACGGTGCTGGGATGCGGAGCGGGGTTTATTCTGTTTTTGATGATTTTGGCGACCTGAGCCGGTTGCACCGGCAGGCCTACAAAAGAGAAACATCGAACATCCAACGCCCAACTTCGAACATCGAGAGAAGGGGAAGAGGGGAAATCAGGGACGAGCACGAGAGGGGACGGTCATAGGAGGAAAAGATGAAACGAATTTTGCTAACTAATAGCTCTACGCTTGCGCGGATTGATTTGGGACGCATAATCGCCGCCCGTAGTGGTCAAACTCTAGACCCTCTCACCAATAACCCCGCGCTGAGATGAACCTGGCAAAAAGCATTGGTCTGTACACGGACTCAGCACCTACCTCCGAAGGTCGGTTGCTGCAATACATCAATCTCAAACTGGCCGCCATGGGCCTGCCGACGGTAGTCACCCAGGGTGACTCGGAACTGCATGATATGGCTGCCTCGCTGCTCTCGCATCATCGGGAGAGCGAGCGCTTGCTGGCCAATTACCAGTGCGCGGCGGACTGGCGTATCCAGCAATTTCTCGACGATTATCTCTACGACACCAGCACGGCGGTGAAGCTGCCGAGCCAGACATTTGTGCTGGATCGTCACGGTTTGGCCCGCACGCTCTCCATCCCGGTGGACAAGGATGAGTTCGTGTCGGACATCGTCAGCTCGTATCGCACGAAGCAAGGAGTGCTGCACAATCCGAAGAGCGATCGCCGCACGACGAAGGGTGTCTTCCACGTGGCCGCAGGTGGATTGCCAGTGCCAGCAGACAAGTATGAGGTGCCGAAGATCACGTTCGCGCTGATGCTGAAGAAGGCGCTGCAACCGCCTGCAAGCCTCATGCGCCTGCCAATCACGAGTGAGCAAGAAAAGAAGGCGGAGTGCTATGTCACGTTGTTGCTGCGTCCATTGCTGTGCCCGGAGGTGAAGGGGTTCACGCCGGAGAAACGCATGGAAGTGCGGTTCTTCGTGCCGGGCAACTTGGTGAGCAATCTGGATTTCGTGGAGAGCATCTTCGGTAATGCGGGCGATCCGTATTTGCCGGAGAACGATGCAGGTCTGGACGCGGAGCATTGGTCCGGTCACACGGGCTGCGTGATCTTGGCGCCGCACTTGATCGGTTCCACGAAGAAGGAATTGGGCCTGCCGCATTATGACAAGGCCACGGAACGTCAGCGTCTCGACGGCATGTGCTGGAAGAGCGAGGACGAACTGTATAACGACGGCCAGGCTTACAAGCTCACGGCACGGGACAGCCGTGGTGTGGTCGTGACGATCATCGCGGACAATTATTTCGGTTACTGCAAGAAAGAGGTCAAAACGCAGCTCAGCTACGCGGCGAACCTCTTCGGCATGTGCGAGGAAGAGCACGCGGGCGGTGCGATGGTGTATCCCGCTTACGATCTCGGCGAGGAGTTCAGCGGCAACTTGCACGTGAAGCGCAAGGAGCATAACTGGCAGGAAGTGACGGAGAAGTATGCTGATCTGATGCACTTGCAGCCGGAAGGTTACGGCATCGACAAGAAGTGGGCGGACATCGTTTACGTGTGTGAGGATGTCCACTTCGACCTGCATAAGCAGAAGGTTTCATGGACCTACGGCGGCAAGGAACGCAGCATCAAATTGATGCCCAGCAAGACGTACATCCGTCCGTCTGGTTACAAGGTGCACATGGAGAAGCCGCCGGGTGGGCGCACGTGGCGATTGGTCGGCACAGTGGCGGAAGGTGTCTTGTGTCATAAGCCGTGTACGGTCTCCGGTGGTGGTAAATCGGAAATCTCGAAGCCGATCACGGATGCCATCATCCAAGGACCGGTGTTCGTGGCGGATTTCAAAGCGGACTTCGATAAGGTCGTCGAACTTATCCAGCGCGATTACTCGGATCGCTTGAAGGACAAGAGCAAGGCGGATACGCGCCTGATCTTGAGCCCGGAGCGTTCGCTCGGTTCTGTCATCAAGCTGCTCAGCCCAGCCTCACGTGAATACACGGAGGAATACAACAAGTGGGTTGCGGAGATACCGCAGTATCTCAAGGAACTCGTTTTCGTGGTGAAGCGCTATTACAAGCCCGAGTGGGGCAATGATTGGCGCAGCCATTTCAGTGTGGATATCATCAACGGCACGCCGGGCAACGAACTCAAATGCGATGGTCGCAAGTTGGTGACGAATTACCTGCGCGTGGGCTATGACGAAGATGGTGCGTGGCGCACATTCGGCCTGCGGAAAGATTTCCAACCGGCTGCGAAGATCCAGATGGAAGACGATATCACGGCCTCTATCGTGGTGCCATCCGCAGCGGTCGCGAACCTGAGCGGGCTGGAAGAAAATCCGTCCGTGAAGTTCGTGCAGAACTGCGAGTTCCGCCTGTTCCAACGTCCTGACGATGCGATCCATCGCGGCTACGACAAGCAGACAGAACTGGACTTTGCGCGGCAGGATAACTTCTTCTCGAATTACGAACCGCTCACCACGGCTTATGCGAATGAGTTGATGGAAGATGCGATCGGCTTCGACAAGTTCACCCCGCCGATCCAGGAGATTATCAAGCATGCGGCGGTGATGCTGAAGCCGGATTACTTCGTCTCCTCGGCGCACCCGCGCATCGTGGAAGGCAAGCCATCCAAGAATCCGCGCTATCTGCAAACGCGCCCGGACCTCTTGAATCCGCGCTCGGTGTATCTCGCGGAAGTAGCCACGCGCCTGCAACGTCGCATCCCGCTGGGTGAACCGGTGCCGACGCCGGTGAACGCGGTGTTGCCCGGTCGCCGGAATAATCCGCCGGAACCCGCAGCAAAGATCCGTCCGTTAGCGGTGTTCAGCCCGATCCATTATCTCGAACTGCCCGAGCTGTTCATGGAGTTCATCTCCAGCATGACGGGTAAATCGCCCTCCACCACGGGTGCAGGTTCTGAAGGTGCGCTCACGAAAGCGCCGTTCAACGCGCTGCCGCCGATCGTGGACTTGAACAACGCACTCGTATCTTACTTGCTCACGGGTTACGAGAGCTTCATCACGTCCGCCGGTTACGTGGGGCCGAATGTGCGTGTGGATCACGACATCAGCTTGCTCATCCCGGAGGTGTGGTGCCGCATGACGGAGCAGGAGCGCGATCCGAAATTCCTGATCCGCAATGGTTACCTCGAGAAGTGCGAGGACACGGAATATCAAGGCCGCAAGCTGCTCTCGAGCCGCTTGGGTTATCGCATCACGAAACGATTTGTGCGGACGTATTTCGGTCGCGTGTTCAATCACCCGGGCGAAGTCATCAGCGAAGAGATGCTGCTGCCGGAATTGCAGGGCATGGAGATCTTCGCGGATGGCATGGATAACATTGTGGCGACGCACAAACGCGTGGCGCAGTATTACTTCGATGACGGCAGCATCAAAGATGCATGCCCGCCGTTGAAGGCACTCTTGCACATCATGCTGAACGATGAGTTCGAAGGCAAAGACCTGACGAGTCCGGAGATCCGCGCGCTCTTCACGCGTGAAGCGCTCCTGAGCAGTGATTGGTACAAGGTGCGTTTGGCGACGAAGCAGGAGAAGGACATCCGCCTCTGGCGTCGTCACGTGGATTACCTGTCCAAGTTCCTGAATAAGCCGGGTCACGTGGAAGAGGCCAAGCGCTTGGGCATCGAGCAACGGCTCGACCTCGCGCTCGCGATGCAGAAGCACGTGAAGTCACCGGAGTACCTGACGCAACTGAACGGGACGTTGGGTGCGGATCCGAGTGTGTAAGGTTAAGAGCTAAACGTATTCATGCCGTTAGGCATGGAAGATTCATAGCGGCGGCTTTTTAAGCCGCCGTTTCTTTTTGGCAAAATGCTCCGTCGCGTAGCGACGGAAGATGCAGGTTAGTTCCAAACGGGAATCTTGCGTCGCTACGCGACGCTGGGAAACTCGTTCGGATACCACGGGTTAAAACCCGTTGCTATGAATCTGCCCTCGCTAACGCGAGGAGAGATAGCGTTTGAAGGTGGAACTGCATATCACGCTGACTTTGCTTATGGACGTTGCTGCGGATAGGGACAATCCGCGCTCCCCCGGCGGAGCGTGGCCGTCCTCGGCCGCAGCAAGGTGAAATGCTGCAGGCGGCTTCAGAGGGTGAGAACGGGTGCGATCAAGAGAATCATTTCGCACGGCAGGCTCTGCGCGAAACTAGCCCACCTTTGCTTATGTATCCCGCATGCGGGACTGTGCCCGAGGACGGGCACGCTCCTACTCAATCCGAAATAAGTGCTGCTCTCCCCGGATGAACAGACATTTGTTTCCCACTGCATAAGAAGCCAACGTGCGTTCGGCGAGGTTATTTTCGGCCAGTTTCTCGAAGGTCTTGCCGGGTTTGAGCACCACACCCATGCCTTGCTCGCTCTGGAAATAGATTCTTCCGGCGGCGTAGATCGGTGAAGCCGAGTAGTTACCGCCGATGCGTTCCTGCCAATGCACACTGCCGGTCTTGGCATCCGCGCACGTCGCGATGCCGCCATCGGAAACCATGTAGAACTCATCGCCTACCACCAGCATAGAAGGTGTGTTCGGTCCGCCTTTGGGCAATGACCACGCAACGTGTGTATCCGTGACATCGCCTTTGTTAGCATCTACGCGAATCGCCATCGCGATGGGGCGGTCATAGCCGGAGCTTAGGAAAAGCATCCCGTTTGCATAAACGGGTTTTGGGATCACCGAATAGCCTTCACCATAGCGGCAGCGCCAGAGTTCTTTGCCATCCTTCGGATTCAGCGCACAAACTACTCCGCTGCCGGGGCTGATGATTTGCTTCTGGCCGTTCACTGTGATGACCGTGGCCGTGCTGAAGGAAAACGCTCTCTTCGCCGTAGTTTCACGCGGGACTTTCCAGCGGATGCTGCCGGATTGTTTATCCAGCGCGACCATGAAGGGATCCTTCGCGCCATCGCAACTGAAGAACAGGATGTCATCCACAATCACCGGTGAGCCGCCGTTACCATGCACGGGCTGGTATTTGATCGTGTCATTCTTCCAGATGACTTTGCCTTTGAGATCGAGGCACGCTGTGCCTTGATGGCCGAAGTGGACATACACGCGGTCTTTCTCAATCACCGCCGTCGGGCTGGCGTGACTGTTCTTCTTATGGATGCCGGGTGAAGTCTGGGGGCGAAACACTTCTGTGTTCCAAACGATCTTGCCGTCCTTTGCATCCACGCACAATGCGTGCAAGGACTGGCCGCCTGCATCATTCGTGATGGCAGAGGTGAGGTAGATGCGGTCCTTGAAAAGAGCAGGGGAGGACCAGCCGGTGCCGGGCACTTCGATCTTCCATTTCACATTCTCCGTGGCGCTCCACTTGAGTGGGAGAGACTTGGCTTCCGCATGGCCATGGTTCGACCCGCGGAACTCTGCCCAATCCGCCGCCTGCAAGCTCACTGTTCCCAGCCAGCACAGCACTAAACCTAATGTGAAAAATCGGATTGTCTTCATATGCAGAAAGCAAAAAGGGCTTCCCGGTAGGGAAGCCCTAAAAATCAACGACCGCTTAGTGGTGATTCGATTTCGGCGGAAGGCAGAAATAGCCGAATAGCACTACAAACCCGGCCAATGCCAGGAAGAAGAGCGCTGCACCCTTGCCGTGCGACATGCGCACCATGCCGATGCCGATGATCACGGCCATCAAAATCGTCACACCAGTCGATGCCCAAAATTTCATAGGCGCGTAATATACCGGTCCAGCCGCCAGAGACAAGCGAGGTTTTTAGGATTTCTCAGGGCCTATTTTACCACCTTGCGCGGCAACGTGTTGGCGAGGATGAAATCCACGATCGGCTTCGGATCATCCAATCCATGCACGTGGCCGATCCCCGGTTTGTGGATCACCTGAATGGAGCCTCCCAACTCCTTGTACCGTTGCTCAATGATGGCCGTATTCTCATCCACCGGTACCACTTCATCCGCATCACCCACTACATGCAACAACGGCACCTTCGCCTTCGCCAGTGGTGCGAGGCTGTCGATCGGATTGCCTTTCCACGCCATTGCTTCGGCCTCGTCCTTGAAGCCATACGCCTTCAGGACGAGTTCCCAATCCTTCGGACTTCCCTTGGATTTTCCTTTTCCACCTGGCCAGCTCTGGAATGTGCACACAGGTGCGTCTGCATAAATGCACGCCACCTTCTCCGGATTCGCCGAAGCCCAATTGTAGATGTAGAGCCCGCCACGACTCATCCCTTCCAATGCGGGCTTGGCATTTAAGCGATGGATCGTCGTGAGATAGGCATAAAACTTGTTCCACACCTCCACCGCTGCCGGACTGCCGATCAACTCTGGTGCATCGATGTAAACCAGGTGAAAACCTTTGCCCAAAAGCGCGATGTCCACCTCCGGCCGATGCGCCCAGAACCGCGCGCGCCAAATCCATGGACGCCCTTCAGCAGCTTTCTCCGGCACTACGATGTAAGCTTTCCGTTTTTCGAACTCGATCTCGTGCAGATTGAACCCGTTCCACTTCGATATCTTGCCCGGCACCAACTCATCCGCAGTGAGCGCTTCCGGGGCTTTCGCTTTCAGATGCTGTTTCAGCGTGGGCAAAGCCTGTGGCAATTCCTGCATCACCAGTTCCGCCATGGCTCGCGCGCCTTTGGCTGAAAAATGTGTCCGATCACCTGGAGCATTACTCAAATCCGCACTGCCCGCATCCCCCAGCTTGGCAAAGAGCTTGCCGCTCGCAGTGTGCAGATCCACCAGCGGCACCTTCTTATCCGCTGCCACGATCTTCATCGCTTCCGCATACGGTTTCAGGATATCATTCAACGAACCATCCGCATTGAACGTGCGACGATGCATCGGCGTGACCAGCACCACTTGCGCGCCAAAGGCCCGCGCTTCATTGATATAGCGATGGAGATAATCCCTATAATCCGTGGCCGCATCCGTCGCCTTCGGTTCCGTCTTCGCGTGAGAATCATTGTGTCCGAACTGGATGATCACAATGTCTGGCCGTATCGCCTTGGTCTTCTCCCAGTGCCCTTCCGTGATGAAGCTCTTGGAACTGCGTCCGCTCAGGGCCACATTCGTCACCTGCAACGAATCATTGAACCAGCTCTGCACGTAATGGCCCCAGCCGCGGATGATGGAATTCGTCGGATACTCGCTCACCGTGGAATCGCCAAGGATCGCCACCTTCACCGGTGCCGCACCCGCCGTGGCGATAAAGAAAACGGCAGCGAGTAGTGCCGCCAAAAAGTTCACGCAGCTTCGTTTCATGAGATGAGAAAAAGCTCTCAGAAGAATGACCAATGACCAAGCACGAATGACGAAGGAATGAGCAATGACAAATGCCCTAATAATCTCTGCAAACGCTGAAACTCAATGCGCACCCTCAAAGCGCACATTTAGTCATTCGTCATTCCTTGGACATTCGGATTTCGTCATTGGTCATTCCGAACGAAGTGAGGCCTTAGCTCGTCGGTATATTGTACTGCTTGATCTTATTATAAAGCGTCTGCCGCCCGATGCCCAAGCGCTTCGCCGTCTCCAGCTTGTTCCCGCCGGTTTCCTTCAGCATTTGCAAGATGGCATTGCGCTCGATGCCTTCCATCAGCGTGAGATTCTGTTGCACCGCTGCATCTGTTGTTTCTGTGATGCTCAGATCCGTCGGCGCGATCTGGCGCGTATCGCACATCAGCACCGCGCGCTGCACCTCATTCTGCAACTGGCGCACATTACCCGGCCAATCGTAATTGCGCAGCATATCCCCTGCTTCTTGCGTGAAGCCGAAAATGGAACGCCCCGCCTGTGCTGCGAACCGCTTCAAGAATGCTTCCGCCAGCGGCAAAATATCCTCACGACGTTCGCGCAATGGCGGCAATGAAACCGTGATGGCACCTACGCGGTAATACAGGTCCTCGCGCAGCTTGCCTTCCTTGATCGCCTCTTCCACTGGACGATTCGTTGCCGCAATGATCCGGCAATTCGTCTTGTAACTCACGCGACCACCCACCGGACGCACTTCTTGCTCCTGCAACACGCGCAGCAACTTGCTCTGCGTATCGATCGGCATTTCCGAGATCTCATCCAGCAACAACGTGCCACCATCCGCCTCGCGGAACAGACCCGTGCGATCCGCATGCGCACCAGTGAATGCGCCTTTCACGGAACCGAACAGCTCGCTCTCGATCAAATCACGCGGAAGCGCCGCGCAGTTCACTTTCACCAACGGCCCGCTCGCACGATTGCTCAATGAGTGCAACAGATCGGCGACCACCTCCTTGCCTGCGCCGCTCTCACCGCAAAGCAACACGGACACATCTGTAGGCGCGACGCGTTCTACCGTGCGTAGCACATTCTTCATCGCTGCACTGCGGAACACTGGCGAGCTGCCGCCACTGATGTTTGAGATGGCGCGGCGCAGCGTGCTCGTCTGCTCCGTCAGCTTCTTGTGCTCCAACGCCTTCTCGATCGAGTGGATGAGCGACTCGTGATCGAACGGCTTCTTTTGAAAATCATACGCGCCCAGCTTCGTAGCCGTGACAGCGGCATCGAGTGACGCATGACCGGTAAGCACGATGACCTCCGTGCTCGGCCAAGACTTCTTGATGAGCGGCAAGAGTTCCAAGCCATCCGCGTCATCCAGCTTCAGGTCCAGCAAAACGACATCCGGCTCCTGTCCACCCAGCGACTGGCGTAGGGCCGTACCGCTGGTCAGCGAGGAGGTGCGATACCCTTGCGTAGCGAGCAAGTTCTGAAGCAGCAAACAAAGCTCCTGCTGGTCGTCCACAATCAATATACGTGCGTTCATCGTTTCGTAACCTTTCCGCTTGGGTGCCGCATTTCACGACAGTTTCCGAACCCAAATCAGCCGGACTAACCATATTTTGCCATCACCGGCTTACAAGTAGCAATAGCAAATATAATTCCAGTCTCGTTTGTAGACAGGGAAAAGTTAAGAAAATATGGGGTTTTTTACCCCAAGAAGAATCTTGGGACACTAAACCGGAAACTTAATCGCAAAACACAGGACTTTTGCCTTAAATCTCGGCATCCGGGAAGAGCTGTTTGATACGCTTCCTCAAGCGAATCTCCTCAATTGGGGTAAATCGGCGACGGCTTATCCGGCGCTGGACACCATCAAGAAGTTCCAACCAGTCCTCCAAAGGCGGCTCTGGCAGCTCCTTCCATTGATCATGGCGCTTCCCGCGCACAAAGAAAAGCCAGCGATCACCGACATGCTTCGCATACACCTCGCGCTTCTCGCCTTCTTCCGTCCGCCCTTTCCAACTGATTTCGCCTTTCATACTATTCCGGAAGATCCACTGAAGCGACTGCCATGGCGGCAATGCCTTCACCGCGACCTACAAAACCCATGTGCTCATTCGTCGTGGCCTTCAAACCCACGCGCTTCGGGGCGATGCCCAGCGCCGCGCCGATGTATTCCTTCATCGTGGGAAAATATTTGCCCATCTTGGGTTCCTGCGCGATGACCGTGGCATCGATATTCACGATGCGGCCTTTACGCTTCAACACCTGACTCGCTGCCTCTTCGAGGAAAATACGGCTCGGGGCACCTTTCCAGCGCGGATCGGTGTTAGGGAAGAATTGTCCGATATCCCCTTCACCCAGGGCGCCCAGCACGGCATCCGTGATCGCATGCATCAATGCATCCGCATCAGAATGGCCATCGAGTCCCTTGTGGTAGGGTATCTCCACCCCGCCCAATATGAGCTTCCGGCCCTCAACCAACTGATGCACATCGTAGCCTATGCCTACGTAAATCATGTCTGGTGATACTAGAGGCTGCAGCCATTCTCGCAAGATGGAACGTTCAGGAAAAAGTTCCCAATCACAAACTTCAAGCTCCAGTGAAATCCAAAGCTCCAACACACATTGAACAAGCTGGATTGGAACTTTAGATTGGGTGGTTCCTTGGTGGTTGGTGCTTTGGATTTGGGATTTTTATCTTTCTTCCCCTGTGAATAAAATCCACTGGCTTTTGCCGGTCATCGCCGCTCTACTCACTACGCGTTTCAAGAGGTGGCAATGACCGTTCGCGCCCCCTGATGCGTTCACGTTTAACAACCCAAAGATTTACCCAGTTATGGCCGCAAAAACCGCCGAGAAACCTGAAAAAGCAGAGAAAGTCGAGAAGGCCGAAAAAGCCGAGAAAACTTCCGAAAAAAATCTCCCAGCCGAAACCAAGACCGCTTCTGCCGAAGAGGCGAAAGCCAAAGCCGCGCGCAATCGCGAGTTGGACGCCGCCATCGCCACCATCACCAAGGCCTACGGTGAAGGCAGCATCATGCGCCTGGGCGATGCCCGCGCCCAGACGAAGATCGAAGTCATCCCCACCAGCGCGCTTTCGCTGGACCTCGCGCTCGGCATCGGCGGCTTGCCCCGCGGTCGCGTGATCGAGATCTACGGCCCGGAATCTTCCGGTAAGACGACCTTGATGCTCCACGTCATCGCGAACGCGCAGAAGAACGGTGGCCTCGCTGCCTTCATCGATGCGGAGCATGCGCTTGATCCCGCTTACGCCAAGAAGCTCGGTGTGAACCTGGACGATCTCCTCGTCTCCCAGCCGGACAGTGGTGAAGAAGCTTTGAGCATCTGCGAAACCCTCGCCCGCTCGAACGCCCTCGATGTCATCGTGGTGGACTCCGTCGCCGCGCTCGTGCCCAAGTCCGAGCTCGAAGGCGAGATGGGCATGGCCACCATGGGCATGCAAGCACGCCTCATGAGCCAGGCGCTGCGCAAACTTACGGCCATCCTGAACAAGGCCAAGACGACCTGCATCTTTATCAACCAGCTTCGTGAAAAAGTCGGCGTGATGTTCGGCAATCCCGAAACGACCCCCGGCGGCAAGGCGCTGAAATTCTACGCCTCCGTGCGTATCGACATCCGCCGTAAGGACGCCTTGAAGGATGCTTCCGGCGCCGCCATCGGTAACCACGTGAAGTGCAAAGTGGTGAAGAACAAGGTCTCGCCTCCGTTCACCGAGGCGGAGTTCGACATCATGTTCAACCACGGCATCAACAAGGAAGGCTGCATCCTGCAAGTAGGTATCGACCTCGGTGTGGTGGAAAAGAAAGGCGCTTGGTTGCAGTTCAACGGTGACCTCATCGGCCAAGGCAAAGAAGCCGCTGCCAAGGCGCTCGTGGAGAAACCGGAACTGGCGCAGAAGATCGTCGCCGCCATCATGGTGAAACACGCTGAGAAACCAGCGGCGTAAGCTCGCGGACAATCTAAAAACAAAAAAGGCCGCGCTGTTCATTCAGCGCGGCCTTTTGCTTTCCAGAAAAGTTAGTCCTTCTTCTTGAAGATATTTTTGATGCCGTCCGTGGCCTTCTTCGTCGTCTCCGACGCGGTGCCGCCTACATCCTTCACCGCATCCGTGGCGAACTTGCCGACGTCACCGATGGACTTCGCCACAATGACGGTCGTCTGTTTGATGACTTCTTCCAGCACGCGCTTGGTCATGTCCGCCGGTGTGATGCCATCGGGACCGGCACCCAGGCCGGTCATGCGGATTTCTGGAACGGTCACGGAGAGCGGCTTGCCGAGCATGCTGAAGAGCACCGTTACTTTGGCATTAGTCACCACGAACTCATCCACTTGCAATTTCTTCGGTGCACCCGGAGCCTCTTCCTCTGCCTTCTTGTTCTCCGTGCTGCCGGTGAACTCTTCCACGTTCTTCAGGATTTGCGTGAGGTTGTTCGCGTTCAAGCCGCCTTCCAAGATGATTTCCGGGCCGTCCACCTTCACGGACTTCACCACGATCTTGTCCGAGAGCAATGAACCGGGGCTGATGGACAGGCTGGCTTTATGCACCTTGATGGAGTGCTCAGACTTATAACCCTCCGGCACACCGATCACGAGGTCGTTCACCGAACCGCCGCCCGAGAGCGGCATGATGGCGATGCCGTCGAGCTTCACCGTGGTCTTCGTCACACGTGGGCCTACTGTCTCCACGCCTTTCTTCACGATGCCATTGATGGAAAGTGCGACAGCTACCACGGCAACAATCAGAACGACGAGCAGCGCCAATGCGATTTTTACAGGTTTCTTCATAAAGCAAATAAAGTCAGGGGTTGTTCCAACCTCTGCTGGGAAAACTTACCTTCCGTTTTCACAGAGTAAAGCGGGCAGATATACCTATCATTTCCAGACAAATGTCCCGTATCTTTGTTCAATTCGTGACGTCTCCTCAAGATCTGCTGACCAAGCCAATCATGCGGTGCGAACTTCGCCTTTTTAAAAGCTGCAACAATTTGGTGAGGACATGTTTACGAACATTTTCAGGTGCGTGCATATCACCCTTTTCCGATATATCGGCTCCACGCTTGTATCATAAGAAGTAGCAGTAGGTATGGCGCTTGAGAAAAAGCGTATTTGGGTGCTCACCTCTTCCGCCACCAAAACATCCGTTCCAGCCCCGTCCGGTTCGGATACGACCGGGGCACCAAATCTTCCACCAATACAAAAGTGGGTGAAAACCGCTCCACGATTTCCTCGCGCGTCGTCCCGAACGGCGGTCCATCCGTATCGGGGATCAGATAATTCACCGCCAGATACTGCCCATTCGGCTTGAGCCAGCGAGACACCGCCGCCACATAAAGTTCGCGCTCTTCCGGCTTGATGGCACAGAAACAAGTATGCTCGAAGATCCAATCGAACAACTGCGGCGGCTCATCCCGCAAGAAATCCCCCAGCCGAAACTCCGCCTTCAATCCCGCCGCAGTCGTCTTCTCGCGCCCCAGCTCCACCGCACTCGGCGCGATGTCATAACCTGTCACCTGAAAACCAGCTTGTGCCCAAACCCGCACATCATGCCCCGTCCCACATCCCGGCACGAGCACCGTCCCGCGCGACAACTCCGGATGCGCCGCGATGAAATCCACCAATCCCGGCGAAGGCTCCCCCTTCTCCCAAGGCGTCTCGTTCTTCTGATACAACTCTTCCCAATATTCCTGCGACATGCTTTCACCAATACGTCAAACAACATGCATTTGCCAGCCATCACTCAAGTGGAGCGCCGACCTCCGGTCCGGCGCGAGTTGTATGTAAGTCACATTCCTTCACCCTCGCTTTCTAAAATTTACTCAATCATACTCAGTCTTACTCAGTAATACTCAATATGACACTTGAGGCCATCCAACAGGCATTGGCAGACATCGCTGGGGAACAAGATCCCACAGTTAAGCATTTGAAATTGGCCAGCCTGTGCTCCACCGTCTTTCGCGAGCATCAGGTGGAGCTGGTGGTTGTGGGTGGCTCTGCCATCGAGTTTTATACGGAAGGCGCCTACACTTCCGGCGATTTGGACATGTGCCTCCTCACGCCTTCCGCACTCTCCGTCCGTCAACGTCAGGAGATCATGGGCAAGTTCGGCGCTACTGGTGGACCGCGAAGCTGGCAAGTCGCTGGTGTCTTCGTTGATCTTTTGGGTGAACTGGAAAATCTGGCGCACACGCAACTCCGCCGCATCCAAGGCCCCTACGGCGAAGTCTGCATGAATCCCGTGGAAGAATTGCTGGTGGAACGCGTGCTCGTCTCCGTTTATCCCGCAGAACATCCGCCAGCTCGAGAATGCGCCAAAAAACTGGCCGATGCCGCGTTGTTGGGGCGCATCTTGACACTGCCCCCATAATGAGTTGGTAACGGTTCCGATCCTGGGTGCAAAGGGGCAACCACGAACCAAAGGAACACGGATGAAGCCAGAACCCAAGCGGCCTTTGACCTTACGGGAGATCGAGCAGGAAG